>CAMDBZ010000015.1 GCA_945889565.1 Thermoflexus hugenholtzii JAD2
CGAGCGGGGTGGTGACGGCAAGCGCGCCGGGCTCGCCGAGCGCGGATTCGACGGCGGCGACGGTGGAGAGCGCGGCGATGGGCTGCGCGGCGGGGGCGAGCGCGGCGAGTCGCGCGCGGCATTGCGCGAGCGCCTGCGGGTGCGAGTACACGACGCGCGCGCGCGCGAGGTCGACGCCTGCGGCGCCGACGAGGACGTGGCGGATGGGCAGCACGACTTCGCCGGCGATGCGCAGCGGCATGTCGTCGCGCAGGAGCAGGTCGATGGTTTCGAGCACGGAGCCCTCGAGCGCGTTCTCGATGGCGCAGACGGCAGCGTCGGCGTCGCCGCGGCGCACGGCGTCGATGGCGGCGGCGACGCTCGCGACCGGCAGCAGTTCCGCAGTGGGATCGCGGGCGATGGCGGCGGCCTCGGTGTTGGTGCCGCGGGGGCCGAGGTGCGCGAGGCGCACGGCTACGAGCCGGCGTCGACCGGGACGCCGCTGATGAGCGCGCGGAGCTGGGGCTCCGCCTCGCTGCGGATCACGGCGATCACCTCGTCGCCCGGGGCGA
Organism: Thermoflexus hugenholtzii JAD2; assembly: GCA_945889565.1. Taxonomy (GTDB): domain Bacteria; phylum Chloroflexota; class Dehalococcoidia; order UBA2979; family UBA2979; genus SHYP01. The sequence goes on from CAMDBZ010000015.1 coordinate 552, forward strand.
GCACGGTATCGGCGGTGGGGATGCGCGGCGTGCCGGCGGCGTCGACGACGAGCGAGATCACGGTCTCGGGCGGGAGCGGGAGATCGCGTACGGCGACCCCGGCGGCGAGCGAGCCCGCGAGCACGTGCAGGTCGACGAGCTCCAGGCCGGTGCCGTGCAAGCGCATGAGCGGCACGAGCGTGTGCTCCGGAAGGTCGACTTCGATCTGCGCCATGATCGCGGCGGTGGCGGAGACGGTGGAATCGATGCCGAGCAGGCGGAAGAGGCGCTCGTTGCGAGGGTTATTGACGCGCGCGATGGCGCGCTCCACGTGGAACCAGTGCTTGGCGACCTGGCAGGCGACCAGGTTGACGCCGTCCTCGCCGGTGACGGCGATCAGCACATCGGCGCGGCGCGCGCCGACGGTTTCGAGCAGCACGACCTCGGTACCGTCGCCGTGCACGATCATCTCGCCGAGCTCTTCGCGCAGCTCGGCGGCGCGCGCACGATCGCGCTCGACGAGCACGACCTCGTGGTCGGCGAGCGACTGGAGCTCCATGGCGAGGCCGTAGCCTACGGTGCCGGCGCCAACGACGACGATGTACACGGTGACTCCCGCCCGCTGCTCGCGGGCACTGCTATTTATTCCTTGAACAGCGCCTCGTACGCGAGGTCGGCGCCGATGTTCGTGGGGCTGAAGGTGCGCAGGCCGAGGTGGGCGAAGATCTCGCCGCGGAACGGATCGTAGACGCGCGCGACGACGGTGGCGACGCTGAAGAGGTGGCGGGCCATCTGGGCGGCGAGCAGGTTGCGGTTGTCGCCCTGCGTGAGCGCGAGGAACGCGTCGGCGCCGCGCACGCCGGCGCTCTCCAGCACGTGGTCGTCAACGCCGGAGCCGACGAGCTTGCGGCCAACGAAATCGGTGGGCAGGCGTCGGAACGAGTACGGCTCGTTGTCGATGACGGTGACCTCGTGGCCTTCGTGGGCGAGGCGGGTGGCAACGGTGGAGCCGACGCGACCGCAGCCCATGATCACGACGCGCACGGGTGGCCTGCCTTACGTCGCGGGAGCGTCCACGGGATAGCGGATCAACCAGACCTGCTCCGGGGCGTGCTCCAGCAGGTGCTGGGCGAGCTCGCCGATCTCGAAGCGTCCGTAGGGTCGATGGTAGCTGAGGCCCACCACGATCGCATCCGCGCCCAACGCGGAGGCTTCCTCCAGCACGGCCTCGCCCGCGTGGCGGGCCTGGAGGATGCGGCCCTCGATGCGCACGTCGTGGTCGGCGGCGATCTGCTCGATGGCGGCGAGCACGGCCTCGCCGCGCTGCAGGTGCTCGTGCAGATCGGCGTCGAGGGGGAGGGTGCGCGGGACCTCGATCACGAAGAGGCCGGCGATGCGGGCGTGGGTGCGACGGGCGAGGTCGCAGGCGACGGCGACGGCGTTGGCGGAGGCGTCGGAGCCGTCGCACACGACGAGGTAGGTGAGGATCGCGGCGAGGGGATCGCGGCGCGGCATGGCTAGCGGTGCCGCGAGAGCTCGACGCGCAGGATGGCGTCGAGCAGCAGGACCACGCCCAGGGCGCCGCCGGCATTGACGACGTGGCCCGAGCGGAGGCTCAGCAGCAGCGCGACGGCGCCTCCGGCGGCGGCGACAGCGGCGATGGCGAGGTCCTGCTTGTGCATGCGCCCTTTGAGGTTACGTGATGGGAGGCGGCACGGGCGGCCGCGGCACTGTGCGCACCGTCACAAGCGGGGAGGCTAGGCGCGTGCGCGTGGCGGTGTCAACGGCGCGCCCGTGATGGCCCGCGGCCGAGGGGCGAAGGCGGGGGGCCGCGGAGTAGAATGAACGCATCGACGTATCGCCTGATGGGGCGGGTTGGGGGCAGGGCAGTGGTGAGCAGCAGCAGCGGCCAGAACGGGGCCCGGCAAGGGGCGGGGAACGGCGCCGGGGGCGCGAGCGGCCAGACCGCGACGTGGACGGTGAAGGCTGGCCTGGCGCAGATGCTCAAGGGCGGCGTGATCATGGACGTGGTCACGGCGGAGCACGCGCGCATCGCGGAGGAAGCGGGCGCGTGCGCCGTGATGGCGCTGGAGCGCGTGCCGAGCGACATCCGCGCGGCGGGCGGCGTGGCGCGCATGAGCCAGGTGGACCTGATCGAGGAAATCAAGGCCGCGGTCACGATCCCGGTGATGGCGAAGGCGCGCATCGGGCACTTCGTGGAGGCGCAGATCCTGCAGGCGATCGCGGTGGACTACGTGGACGAGTCCGAGGTGTTGACGCCGGCGGACGAGCAGCACCACATCGATAAGCACGCGTTTGCGGTGCCGTTCGTGTGCGGCTGTCGCGACCTCGGCGAGGCGTTGCGGCGCATCGGCGAGGGCGCGGCGATGATTCGCACGAAGGGCGAGGCGGGCACGGGCGACATCGTGGAGGCGGTGCGGCACATGCGCGCGCTGTGGGGCGGGATCCGGCGCGTGCATGCGGCGCCCGAGGAAGAGCTGGCCACGCTAGCGAAGGAGTACGCGGCGCCGCTGGCGCTGGTGCAGGAGGTGCACCGCCTGGGGCGGCTGCCGGTGGTGAACTTCTCGGCGGGCGGGGTGGCGACGCCTGCGGACGCGGCGCTGATGATGCAGCTGGGCGCGGACGGCGTGTTCGTGGGCTCCGGCATCTTCAAGGCGGGCGCGGATCTGGCGGCAGACGCGCGCGTGCGCGCGCAGGGCGCGATGGCGGCCGCGATTGTGAAGGCAGTGACGCACTTCGGCGACCCGATGATGCTGGCGACGGTGTCGCGGGGCATCGCGGCGCCGATGCGCGGGGTCTCGGCGGCGTCGTTGCCGGCGGAGGAGCTGCTCGCCGGGCGCGGGAACTGACGAAGGGCCAGGCCGACCACGCCGCCAACGCACGCGCACGGCTCGCCGGGCCCGCCGCACCCGCCACGGATCGGCGTGCTGGCGCTGCAGGGTGATTTCCGCGAGCACATCGCCGCGCTGCACGCGATCGGTGCGACGGCGTGTGAGGTGCGCACGGCCGCACAGCTGGCAGATGTCGACGCGCTGATCTTGCCGGGCGGGGAGAGCACGACGATCGCGCGGCTGCTGATCGCGTTCGAGTTGCTCGAGCCGTTACGCGCGCGCCTCGCGGCGGGGCTCCCGGCGTGGGGCACATGCGCGGGCGCGATCCTGCTGGCGCGGCGCGTGCCCGGGCTGGACCGCCCGCCGATCGGCGTGCTGGACGTGACGGTGGATCGCAACGCGTTCGGGCGTCAGCTCGATTCGTTCGAGGCGGAGCTGGACGTGGCCGGTATCGCGGGGGGGCCGGTGCGCGCGGTGTTCATCCGCGCGCCGGTGATCCGCGAGCCAGGGCCGGGCGTGGAGGTGCTGGCGCGGCTGGCCGATGGGCGCATCGTGGCGTGCCGGCAGGGGCGCGTGCTGGCGACGGCGTTCCACCCGGAGCTCACGGACGACCGGCGCATGCACGCGGCGTTCGTCGCGCTGGCGGACGCGGCGCTCGCGGCCGAGGGGAGTGCGGCGTGACGCACACGCAGGCGCACGCGCCGGGGCCGCTGGACCTGGTGGCGCTGGTCTCGTTCGATGGCGAGATCTACGAGAACCAGGCGCTGACGCGCGACCGGCTGGGGCGGCCGCAGGCGACGCCGCACGCGCTGGGCGCAGCGATCCGCGGCTGGCTCGGCCGCGGGCCGCACGTGTGGATCGACGTGAACGGGCGGCAGATCCTCGGCATCGCGACCGCGCGCGAGCTCGGGCGGCACGACGTGTGGGAGATCGACACGCTGATCGACGCGACGGCGGGTAGCGAACGCGTGGTGGAAGAGCTGCTGCGCCAGGCGGTGGAGGCGGCGGCGGAGGACCGCGTGCGGCAGGTGCTGCTGCGTGTGCACGCGGACGGGCCGGCGTGCGTGGCGGCGCTGCGCTCAGCGTTCACGGCGGCGCTCGTGGAGCGGCTGTGGACGGGCGACGCGGCGGCGTTCCGGGAAGCGGCGCAGCGCGCCGACGCCGCGGGCGTGCTGGCCGGCGTGCACGTGCGCGCGGCGGCGGAGCGCGACGGGCTAGCGCTGTTCCAGTTGTTCAACCGCGCGCTACCGGTGAACGCGCGGGCCGCGCTCGCGCTGACGCTGGAGGAGTGGGAAGCGGTGCAGGAGCGTCGCTGGCTGGGGCGCGGCGCCCGCGAGCTGGTGGCGGAAGTGGGCGGTGAGGTGCGCGCGCTGGTGCGTGCCGCGCCGCGTGGCCAGCTACTGCTGCTCGCGGAGCCGGGCGCGGACGCCGCAGCGCAGGCGCTGCTGGCGGCAGTGGCACCGCTGTTCGCGCGCGTGAAGCGCGTGACGGCGCTGCTGCCGGACTGCGCGAGCACGCCGGGCGCGCTGCTGGAGGCGCACGGGCTGACGCCGGACGCGGAGTTCTTGTTGCTGGTGCAACGCACCGCGCGGCCGATCCCGGTGCGCGCCGCGCGGCAGCGGAGGGTGGTACCGACCCGTGGGTAATGGCGACATCCCGGAGCCTGCGGCGGCTGCGCCCGGCGCGCCAGAAGCGCTGGGCGAGGAAGAACGCGCGGAGCTGGAGCTGATGCTGACGCGGCTGCCGGAGCGCGTCGCGACGCCGGTGCGCGCGCACGGCGCGGCGGGGCTGCTGGAGGTGGTGCTGGACCTCGGCCGGCCGCCGACGGCGCGCTACCGCGGCGGCAGCGAGATCACGCTGAGCGAGCGCGACGTGAGCGAGCAGGACATCGACCACGGGGTCGCGCAGATCTCGGAGTTCGGCGAGGACAACCGCGCGGGGATCCCGCGCACGCTGCATCGCATCTCGGCGATTCGCAATCGCCGCGGGCGGATCGTCGGGCTGACGTGTCGCGTGGGGCGCAGCGTGGGCGGCGCGGCGGTGGCGATCCGCGACCTGTTCGAGGCGGGCGGCAGCGTGCTGCTGCTGGGGCCGCCGGGCGTGGGCAAGACGACGATGTTGCGCGAGGCAGCGCGCGTGCTGGCGGACGAGCTGCACCGGCGCGTGGTGATCGTCGACACGTCGAACGAGATCGGTGGCGACGGCGACGTGCCGCATCGGGGCGTGGGGCGCGCGCGGCGGATGCAGGTGCCGCGGCCGGAGCTGCAGCACCAGGTGATGATCGAGGCGGTGGAGAACCACATGCCGGAGGTCATTGTGATCGACGAGATCGGCACGGCGCTCGAGGCGCTGGCGGCGCGCACGATCGCGGAGCGCGGCGTGCAGCTGATCGGCACGGCGCACGGCAACATGCTCGAGAACCTGATGCAGAACCCGACGCTGTCGGACCTCATCGGCGGGATCGAGTCGGTGACGCTGTCGGACGAGGAAGCGCGCAGGCGCGGCACGCAGAAGACGGTGCTGGAACGGCGCACGCGGCCGACGTTCGAGTCGCTGGTGGAGATCCAGGCGTTCGACCGGGTGGCGGTGCACGCGGACATCGCGAGCACGGTGGACGCGCTGCTGCGCGGCTTCAGCGCGGAGGCGGAGCTACGCGCGATCGGCGCGGACGGGCAGCTGCTGGCGGTGGAACGGGTGCCGCTGGGGATCGGCGCGGAGGAGCCGGAGGCGGAACCGCGGGCGGCTGAACGCGGCGCGGAGCGCGCGCGGCCGCGGCGGCTGGAGCCGGCGCCGGGCGGGCCGGATCGGCGCATCATGCCGTTCGGGATCAGCCGCGGGCGGCTGACGGAGGCGATCGCGGCGACGCGCTCCGGGGCGTCGATCGTGGACTCGATCCAGGACGCGGACGCGGTGATGACGCTGCGGCCGCACTATCGGCGTCGCGCGGGTCCGCTGCGCGAGGCGGAGCAGCGCGGCATCCCGGTGTACGTGTTGCGGGCGAACACGGTGAACCAGATGGAGCAGTCGCTGCTGACGATGCGCGGCGCGGCGGGCGAACTGGACCCGACGACGGCGGCGCTGCGCGAGGCGGAGGAGGCGATCGCGGCGGTGGCGTTCGCGGGGGCCGCGGAGGTGGAGCTGGCGCCGCAGAGCGCGTACATCCGCCGGCTGCAGCACGAGCTGGCGAGCCGCCACGGGGTGGAGTCGAGCTCGCGCGGGCGGGAGCCGTTCCGCCGGGTGACAGTGTCGGCGACGCATCCGGGGCACGGGCGCCTGGAGCCGTGGGGCGACGACGTGCGCGCGTGAGCAGTGTTCGCGACGCGGTGCGCGGCCGGGCGGGCGGGGTGTTCGTCACGTTCGAGGGCGGCGAGGGCGCGGGGAAGTCGACGCAACTGCTGTCGGTCGCGGCGCACGCGCGGGACGCGGGCTGGCAGGTGGTGACGTGCCGCGAGCCGGGCGGGACGGCGCTCGGCGAGCGGCTGCGGGCGGCGCTGCTGGAGCTCGAGACCCCGCCAGACGCCGTCGCGGAGTTGCTGGTGTTCGCGGCCGCGCGGGCGCAGCTGGTCGCGCAGGTGATCCGGCCGGCGCTGGCGGCGGGCGCGCTGGTGCTGTGCGACCGCTTCGCGGACTCCACGTACGCGTACCAGCAGTACGGGCGCGGGCTCGACCCGGCGCTCGTCGATGCGGCGAATGCGGCGGCGACGGGCGGGCTGCTGCCGGCGCTGACGGTGCTGCTGGACCTCGACCCGGCTGTCGGGAGTGGCCGCGGGGCGGCGGGCGGTTCGGACTACCTCGAGCGCGAGGCGGCGGCGTTCCATGAGCGGGTGCGGGCGGGCTACCGCGCGCGCGCGGCCGCGGAGCCGGGGCGCTGGCTGGTGCTCGACGGCGCGCGGGCGGCCGCGGAGCTCACTGCCGCGATCTGGGGGCGGGTCGCTGCGCTGGCGGAGACGCCGCGCGTGTCAGGGGACTGACGAAGCGCTGAAGACCCGGCGCGCAAGCGGCACGCGGGCTCCACGGGCGTGATGCGGCGTCGAGGATCATCGCGAGTGGCGTCTACACGCGAGGGCCGGGCTCATGCAGGCAGTGCTGTGCGACATCTGCGAACAGCCGATCCGCGGTGAGGCGCTGGAGTTGCACCTGATCCGCGGCGAGGCAGTGAGCGGCGACGAAGGCCGACCGCGCGTCGCGCAGCGCGGCGGCGCGAGCATGCAGTTCCTGTGCGGCGGCTGCGGCAGCTGGCTGCGCGACGCGATAGAGCATCTGCGCGTCGGGCTGCGGGGCGCCTAGGGCGCGCCGGCCACGGGTCGATCGGCCGCTAGTCGAGGCGCTCGAAGACGGCGGCGATGCCCTGGCCACCGCCGATGCAGAGCGAGACGACGGCGTAACGGCCGCCGATGCGCTCGAGCTCGTGCATCGCCTTCACGGTCAGGATCGCGCCGCTCGCGCCGACGGGGTGGCCGAGGGCGATGGCGCCGCCGTTGGGGTTCGTCTTCTCCGAGGGCAGGCCGAGCACCGTCGAGCAGGCGGCCGCGACGGCGGCGAACGCCTCGTTCAGCTCGAACGTGTCGATGTCGTTGACGGTGAGGCCGGCCTTCTTGAGCGCCTTCTCGATGGCGGGGATGGGGCCTTCGCCCATCGTCGCGGGGTCGACGCCAGCCTCGGCGCGGGCGACGAGGCGCATGCGCGGCTTGATGCCGAGCTCGCGCGCCTTGGCGGCGGTGGTGACGACGAGCGCCGCCGCGCCGTCGTTGATGCCGGAGGCGTTGCCGGCGGTGACGTTGCCGTCCGCCTTGAAGGCGGGACGGAGCTTGCCCAGCAGCTCCATGCTCGAGGCACGCGGGTGCTCGTCCGTGTCGAAGACGAAGCTCTTGCGGTTCTGGCGCACCTCCAGCGGGAGGATCTGCTCCTTGAAGTAGCCGGCTTCGATGGCGGCGAGGGCGCGCTCCTGCGAGCGCAGCGCGTAGCCGTCCTGGACGTCGCGCGAGACCTCGTACTTCTGGGCGAGGTTCTCGGCGGTGATGCCCATGTGGATCTTCAAGTAGGGGTCCGTGACGAGGTGCACGGTGCCGTCTTCGAGCTCGGCGTGGCCGAGGCGGTAGCCGAAGCGCGCCTTGCGCAGCAGGAACGGCATCATGCTCATGTTCTCGGAGCCGCCGGCCACGACGATCTCAGCATCGCCGGTCTGCAGCCAGCGAGCGGCGGTGTGGACGGCCTCGAGCCCGGAGCCGCAGATGCGGTTGACGGTGTAGGCGGGGGTGCTGTGCGGCAGGCCGGCCTTGAGCGTGGCGACGCGGGCGATGTAGCCGTCCTCGGCGACCTGGCCGACGTTGCCGAGCACGACCTGGTCGATCTGCTCCGGGGTGAGGCCGGCGCGGACGACCGCTTCCTTGATTACGGCTGCGGCGAGGTCGGAGGCCGGTGTCTCGCTGAGCGAGCCGCCGAGCGTGCCGATGGCGGTGCGCACGCCGCTGAGGATGACGATGTCTTCCATGGTGCGAGTCCTCCGTACCGTCCCCTTGCCGACAGCCGATCGCGGCTCAGCGGCACGCGCGCGGCGTCCCGTGCGGACGAATAGTGTAACGCGCGCGCAAGCGTTGAAGCGCAGCGCTGGTTGCCGTTTCGTTGCCCGCCCGGAGGGGCGCCCCTACACTACGGCGGCCATGACACAACGATCGGTCACCGTGCGGGTCCCCGCGACGTCTGCGAACCTCGGGCCGGGGTTCGACTGCCTCGGCGTGGCACTCGACTGGACAGCCGAGGTGCGGCTGACGGTGGCGGACGGGCCGCTGCCGCGGCCGGAGGGCCCGGTAGAGCGCATGGCGGTGACGGCGGCGCTGGCGTTGTACACGCACGCCGCGGTGGCGCCGCCCGCGGGGATCACGGCCACGTATACGGGCGACATCCCCGTCGGGCGTGGGCTCGGCCTGTCGGCAGCCGCGCGCGTGGCAGGGCTGCTGGCAGCCGACGCGCTGCTGGACGGCGGAGCGGGCGGGCACGACGTGGAGGTGCTGCTGCCGCTCGCGGTGCACCTGGAGCGGCACGGCGACAACGCGGCGCCTGCGCTGTTCGGCGGGCTGCAGGTGGTGGTTGCCGACGACGACGGCGTGGTGCACGTGGGTGTGGAGCCACCGCCGGAGCTCATCCTCGCGCTGCTGATCCCGGAGTTCTCGATGCCGACCGAGGAGACGCGCGCGCAGCTGCCGGAGCGGCTCACGCGCAACCAGGCGGTGCACAACATCGGGCGAGCGGCGTTGCTGCTGGGGGCGCTCCAGCAGCGACGCTACGACCTGCTGCGCACGGCGACCGAGGACGTGCTGCACCAGCCGGCGCGCGCGACGATCTTCACGGCGATGTACCCGATCTTTCAGGCGGCGCGCGACGCGGGCGCACACGGCGTGTACCTGTCCGGCGGCGGGCCGACGATCGCGGCGTTCGTGACGGGCGACCCGGCGGATGTGGCGGGTGCGATGCGCGAGGCGGCTGCTGCGCGAGGCGTGGAGGCCACGACGCGCATTTGTCGGTTGTCCCCGGACGGCGCGCGCATCATCGCGCGCGACTGAGCGCGCAGGCGAGCCTCGACGCATGGCGCTGGTGGTGCAGAAGTACGGCGGGTCGTCGCTGGCCGACGCGGAGCGCATCCGCCGCGTCGCGGATCGCATCGCGCGGCGCGTACGCGGCGGCGATCGCGTGGTGGCGGTGGTGTCCGCGATGGGCGACACGACGGACGACCTGATCGCGCTGGCGCAGCAGGTGAGCACGGAGCCCTCCGCGCGCGAGCTCGACGTGCTGCTGCACACGGGCGAGATCGTGTCGTCGACGCTGATGACGATGGCGCTGCACGACGCGGGGATCGCGGCGGTGAGTCTGACCGGTGCGCAGGCGGGCATCCAGACGGACGCGGTGTACGGGCGCGCGCGCATCGCGGGCATCGACACAGCGCGCATCGAGCGGGAGATCGGGGCGGGGCGGGTGGTGATTGTCGCGGGCTTCCAGGGCGTGTCGGAGGACTTCGACGTGACGACGCTGGGGCGCGGCGGCTCGGACACGACGGCGGTGGCGCTGGCGGCGGCGCTGCGCTGCGAGCGCGCGGAGATCTACACGGATGTGGCGGGCGTGTACACCGCGGACCCGCGCGTCTGCCCGAGCGCGCGGCCGCTGCGCGACATCGGCTACGAGGAGATGCTGGAGCTGGCGACGACGGGCGCACGCGTGATGCACGCGCGCGCGGTAGAGGTGGGTGCGCTGTACGGCGTGGCGATCCTCGTCGCGAGCACGTTCGACGAGGCGGCGCCCGGGACGCTGATCCACGAGGAGACGACGATGGAGCAGGCGAACAAGGTCCGCGGCATCGCGCACCAGCCGCACGTGGCAAAGGTCACGGTGCGCGGCGTGCCGGACCGCCCCGGCATCGCAGCGCATATCTTCGAGCCGCTCGCGGTGGCACAGGTGTCGGTCGACACGATCGTGCAGAACGCGAGCGAGGAGGGGCTGACGGACCTCACGTTCACGGTGGCGCGCGACGACCTGGACGCGGCGCTGCGGGCAGTGAGCTCGGTGCAGGCGACGATCGGCGCGCGCGAGCTGGCGTCGGACGCGAACCTCGGCACGGTGTCGGTGGTGGGCACGGGGATGGCGTCGGCGCCGGGGTACGCAGCGCGGATGTTCCGCACGCTGTTCGACCACGGCATCAACATCGAGCTGATCTCGACATCGGACATCCGCATCACGTGCCTGGTGCAGGCGGAGCGGGTGGCGGACGCGGTGCGGGCGCTGCACGAGGCGTTCGCGTTGGACCGGGAGTAACGCGTCTCACGTTCGCGGGGCGGTGACAGGCTGCGCGGGGCGGGGGGATCGGCTATATTCCTCGGACGGCCTCGGGCGCACGTCCGTTCGCGTATCTGTGTAGGCTCCTGACCAGATGTTTGCTCACCTGCACACGCACTCCGAGTACTCGCTGCTGGATGGGCTGTCGCGCATCCCGGACCTGGTGGCGCGCGCGCAGGCGCTGGGCCAGCAGGCGCTGGCGATCACGGACCACGGCAACCTGTACGGCGCGATCGAGTTCTACGAGGAGGCGCGGCGGGCGGAGCTGCGGCCGGTGCTGGGCATCGAGGCGTACGTCGCGCAGGGGAGCCGGCACAGCCGGGGCGCGGCGGACCGCTCGCAGTTCCACCTGACACTGCTCGCGCAGAACGAGCGGGGCTACCGCAACCTGCTGGCGCTGTCGACGGCGTCGCACCTCGAGGGGTTCTACTACAAGCCGCGCATCGACCGCGAGCTGCTGGAGCGGCACCACGAGGGGCTGGTCGCGCTCTCGGGCTGTCCGTCCGGGGAGCTGATGAGCGCGCTCGGCGAGGGGCGCGCCGAGGACGCGCGCGGCATCGCGGGGTGGTACCGCGACGTGTTCAAGGACCGCTACTACATCGAGCTGCAGGAGCACGGGCAGGAGCAATTCAGCCGGCTGAACGCGCCGCTCGTGGAACTCGCGCGATCGCTCGACGTGCCGCTGGTGGTGACGAACGACTCGCACTACACGCTGCGCGAGCAGCATCGCGTGCACGACGTGCTGCTGTGCATCGGCACGAACTCAACGGTGCACGAGACGAACCGCATGCGCATGGACAGCGACACATTCTACCTGCGCTCCGAGGCGGAGATGCGCGCGCTGTTCCCGGAGCTGCCGGAGGCGGCGGACAACACGGCGCGCATCGCGGAGCAGGCGGACATCCGCCTGCAGTTCGGGCGCGCGCTGCTGCCGGACCCGGGTGTGCCCGCGGGCATCACGGCGGCGCAGCACCTGCGCGCGTTGTGCGAGGAAGGGCTACAGCGCCGCTACGGCCAGCCGACGGACGCGCAGCGCGAGCGCCTGGCGTACGAGTTGCGCGTCGTCGAGGAGACGGGGTTCGTCGAGTACATCCTGATCGTGCGCGACATTGCGCTGTTCGCGCGGGGGCGCGGCATTCCGATGGGTGTGCGCGGGTCGGCGGCGGCGTCGATCATCCTGTACTGCCTCGGCGTGACGGACATCGAGCCGACGCAGTACCGGCTCGTGTTCGAGCGCTTCCTCAACCTCGAACGGCGCGAGATGCCGGACGTGGACTTCGACTTCGCGGACGACCGCCGCGAGGAAGTGATCCGCTACACGGCGGAGCGCTACGGGCGCGACCGCGTCGCGCAGATCGTGACGTTCGGGACGCTCGGCGCGAAGGCGGCGATCCGCGACAGCGGGCGCGCGCTCGGCATGTCGTACGGCGACGTCGATCGCGTCGCGCGGCTGGTGCCGAACGCGCTGCACGTGACGCTGGAGCAGGCGCTGCGCGAAGTGCCGGAGCTCGCGGCGCTCGCGACGGACGAGCCGGCGGTCCGCGAACTGGTGGACACGGCGCGCGGCCTCGAAGGTGTCGCGCGGCACGCAAGCACGCACGCGGCGGGCATCGTGATCTCGCGCGAGCCGCTGACCGAGGTCGTGCCGCTGCAGCGCGCGACCTCGAACCGCGACGACGAGCAGCTGCTGCCGACGACGCAGTACGCGATGGCGGAGGTCGCGAAGATCGGCCTCGTGAAGATGGACTTCCTCGGGCTCGCCAACCTGACGATCCTCGGCCGCGCAGTGGAGCTGATCCGCGAGGAGCAGGGCGAGGCGATCGACCTCAACGCGTTGCCCGACGGCGACGCGGCGACGGCGCAGCTGCTGGCGGCGGCGGAGACGTTCGGGGTGTTCCAGCTGGAGTCGGCGGGGATGCGGCGCTACGTCGCGGAGCTGCAGCCGCGCGACATCCGCGAGCTCGCGGCGATGATCGCGCTGTACCGGCCGGGCCCGATGGAGCACATCCCGCGCTACATCGAGGTGAAGCACGGGCGGGCAGCGGCGCACTATCCGCACGCCGATCTCGCGAACGTGCTGGACGAGACGTACGGCGTGATCACGTACCAGGACCAGGTGCTGGAGATCGCGCAGGCGTTCGCCGGGTTCACGCTCGGCCAGGCGGACGTGATGCGCAAGGCGATGGGCAAGAAGATCCCCGCGGTGATGCTCGCGGAGCGCGAGCGCTTCGTGGCGGGGGCGATGGCGAAGGGGTACGAGCAGCGGCTGGCGGAGCAGCTGTTCGACATGATCGAGCCGTTCGCGGGGTACGCGTTCAACAAGGCGCACGCGTTCTCGTACGCGGTGATCGCGTACCAGACGGCGTACCTGAAGGCGCACTACCCGGTGGAGTACATGACGGCGGTGCTCGCGGCCGCGGGCGCGCACCCGACGGGTGCGCTGGAGCGCGTGGCGGCGGCGGTGGCGGAGTGCAGTCGGCTCGGCGTGCCGGTGTTGCCGCCGGACGTGAACCGCTCGCGCGCGAACTTCACGATCGAGCACGCGCCGGGGGCGGGTCGCGCGATCCGCTTCGGCATGGCGCTGATCAAGCACGTCGGGCAGGGCGCCGTGGAGGCGCTGGTCGCGGAGCGCGAGGCGGGCGGCGCGTTCCGCACGCTGGAGGACTTCGCGCGGCGGGTGCCCGCGCGCGAAGTGAACCGCCGCGTGTTGGAGTCGTTGGCGAAGGCGGGCGCGCTCGATCCGCTGGGCGATCGCTCGACGATCGTGTTCGGGGTGGAGCGCATCCTCGCGCTCGCGCAGCAGGAGGCGCGGCTGCGGGAGACGGGGCAGACCTCGATGTTCGACCTGTTCGGGTCGCAGGTGGACACGCCGCTGCCGGCGCTGGAGCTGGAGGTGATCGCGACGCCGGAGCGCGAGCAGCTGAACTGGGAGCGCGAGCTGCTGGGGACGTACCTGTCGGAGCACCCGTTCCGCGCGGCCGCCGAACGGCTGGCGGAGCACCTGAGCGCGCAGCTCGGCGAGCTGACGGCTGAGCTCTCGGGCCAGGAGGCGATCGTCGCGGGCATGGTGACGGGCGCGCGGCGGCTGACGACGAAGCAGGGCAAGCCGTTCGTGGTGCTCACGCTCGAGGACTTGAGCGGGAGCGCGGAGCTCACGGTGTGGCCCGAGCAGTACGAGCGCTTCCGCGAGCTGCTGACGGAGGGTGCGATCCTGCTCGCGCGTGTCTCGGTGCGGGAGCGCGGGGACCGGCTGACGGTGGCGGCGCAGCACCTGGTGGCGTTCGACACGGAGGCGCAGGAGCTGGCAGCGGCGGACCTCGCGGCGCTGCACGCACCGAGCGGTGCGCAGCGCGGCGCAGAGGGCAGCCAGTGGCGGCGGCCGCCACCGGGGCCACGTCCGGGCGGCACGCCGGGCGGCCCCGCCGAGCGGCCGGCGTTACGCGCGCTCGCGCGCGAC
>CAMDBZ010000016.1 GCA_945889565.1 Thermoflexus hugenholtzii JAD2
GGCGGTGTCGCCAGGCGCGCTGCTCGTCGCGTCGATGCTCGTCGGCGCGACGCAGGCGGCGTACATGGCGCTGTCGGCGACGCTGGTGCAGCAGGTGGTGCCGGACGCGCTGCGCGGCCGCGTGATGTCGATCTACTTGATGCTCGCGGGCGGCGACATGGCGCTGGTGAACTTCGGGATGGGCTGGCTCGCGGACGACGTGGGGGTGCGGCCGTTGCTGGTGGTGCCGGCGGTGCTGTGGCTGGCGCTGTTCGCAGCGGCGGCGGCGTTCATACCGGAGCTGCGGCACCTGTTGCGGCGCGGGTCGTTCCGCGCGCGGAGCGTCGCGGTGGCGGCGGCGGGCGACGGCTAACGCGCGCTCGCTCAGGAGTTGGCGACGGCGCTCCGGGCGGGGGGCCCCCCCACCCTTGTTGTGAGGGGCACAGCCCCTCGCGCACCCCGCCGGCTGCAGCGCTCGGTGTAGCCCGCGCCGACATCGCGGCGTTTTGCCGAGCGCGCTCTGCGACCCCGGCATTATTTCGGTGGCCAGCCGGTCAGCGAGATCTCAACGCCCGAACGCTTGGACTTGAACAGCGCGCACCTGGGTTGTCCGAGCGATCGCAGATCGTCCGGCGTTAGTAGGTCGAGACGTCCATCTCGGGCAGCATGCCGGTGACGAGGAAGACGACGCGCTCGGCGATGTTGGTGGCGCGGTCGGCGATGCGTTCGAGGTTGTGCGCGACCCAGAGCAGGTGCGTGCACGCCTCGACGGTGGTCGGGTCCTTGACCATGATCGCGACGAGGTCTGCGTAGACGCGGTCCTGCAGCTCGTCGACGGCGTCGTCGGCCGTGCCGACGGCGTACGCGAGCTCCGGGCTGCGCTGCACGAACGCGTCCAGCGCCTCCGAGAGCATCTTGCGGCCGCCCGTCGCCATCGCCGGGATGTCGACGAGCGGCTTCACGAGGGGCGCGCCGCGCATCGTGACGACGATGCGCGCGATGCCGGCGGCGTGGTCGCCCATGCGCTCGAGGTCGGTGACCATCGAGAGCACGGCGACGATCAGCCGCAGGTCGCTCGCCATTGGCGCCTGCATCGCGAGCAGCGAGAGGCTCATGTTGTCGAGGTGGAAGCGCGCGCGGTTGACCTCGTCGTCGTCGCGGATGACGGCTTCGGCGAGCGGGACATCGCGTTCGACGAGCGCCTGGAGCGCACGTTCGATCTGGCGATCGACCATGGAGCCCATCTCGAGGACACCGTCTTGCAGGTCCTGCAGGCCTTTGTGGAACTCTACCCGTGGCATGGCTGGTCCTCGCGAGTGCGTCGAGGCCGGCGGCCGCGCGGCCGCTGGTTCTGACATCTAGCCGAAGCGGCCGGTGATGTACGCCTCCGTGCGAGGGTCGCGCGGGTTGCGGAAGATCTGTTCCGTGCTGCCGTACTCGACGAGCCGGCCGATGAGGTCGTCGCCCGCGAGCATGTAGGCGCAGCGGTCGGAGACGCGGGCGGCCTGCTGCATGTTGTGCGTGACGATGACGATGGTGTAGCGCTGCGCGAGCTCGCGCATGAGGTCTTCGATGTGCGCCGTGGCGATCGGATCGAGCGCGGAGCAGGGCTCGTCCATGAGCACGACGTCCGGGTTCACGGCGATGGCGCGCGCGATGCAGAGGCGCTGCTGCTGGCCGCCGGACAGCGCGAGGCCGGACTTCTTGAGGTCGTCCTTGACCTCGTCCCACAACGCGGCCTGGCGCAGCGACTGCTCGACGAGCTCGTCCATGTCGCCGCGGTAGCCGTTGATGCGCGCGCCGTAGGCGACGTTCTCGTAGATGGACTTGGGGAAGGGGTTTGGCTTCTGGAAGACCATGCCGACGGCGCGACGCACCTCGACGGGGTCGACGCCGGGGGCGTAGACGTTCACGCCGTCGACGTCGATCTCGCCCTGGATGCGCACGCCGGGGATGAGGTCGTTCATGCGGTTGAAGCAGCGGAGCAGCGTGCTCTTGCCGCAGCCGGAGGGGCCGATCAGCGCGGTCACCTGGTGACGGGGGATGCGCAGCGAGACGTCTGCGAGCGCCTGCTTGCGGGTGTACCAGAGGCTCAGCCCGCGCACCTCGATGGCGGCGTCCTCGATGGCCTCGTCGGTGGGCGCCGGCATGCCGACGCGGGGAGTGGCGCTGGGGATCAGATCGGGCAGGCTGGGCCCCTGACGTTTGCTGGTCGCCTCGGACACTTGTTGCACCATTATCGTCTCCCCCCGCCAGCGGCGCGCCCGGCGCGGTTGCGCAGGATGATCGCCACCGAGTTCATGGTCAGCAGCACCGCCAGCAGGACGACGATACCCGCTGCGGCAAGGTCGTGGAACGCTGTCTGGGGCTTGGACGTCCAGTTGAAGATCTGGATCGGCAACGCGGTGAAGCGGTCCAGCGGGTGCTCCGGCACAAAGGGCACGAACGTGAGCGCCCCGATGGTGATCAGCGGCGCCGTCTCGCCGATCGCGCGGGAGGCGGCGAGGATGTTGCCGGTGAGGATGCCGGCGAACGCCTGCGGCAGCACGTGGTGCCAGATCGTCTGCGAGCGCGTGGCACCGAGCGCGTACGAGGCGTCGCGGATGCCCGAAGGCACCGCGCGCAGCGCCTCCTGCGTGGCCACGACGATGATCGGCAGCACGAGCAGCGCCATCGTGCACGCGCCGGCGAGCACGCTGCGGCCCATGCCCATCCAGCGCACGAAGACGGTGAGCCCCAGCAGCCCGTAGATGATCGAGGGCACGCCGGCGAGGTTGGACATGTTGATCTGGACGGGCTGCCTGAACCAGCCGTCCTGCGCGTACTCCTCCAGGTAGACCGCGGTCATCACGCCGAGCGGCAGCGCGAGCAGCAGCGTGAAGGTCATCATGTAGACGGAGCCGTAGATCGCGGCCTTGATCCCCGCGCGCTCCGCAAAGCGCGAATCGAAGCTGTTCAGGAACTGCCAGTCGAGCCAGCCGACGCCGCGTCCGAGCACGTCGGCGGCGAGGAACGCCAGGCTCGCGAGCGAGGCGGCGACGACCGCGATCGCCAGCACGACGAACAGCGTGCCCTGCAGCCGGCGCAGTGCGATGCGCGTGCGGAACATCGCGGCCCCGGGCAGCGTGCGTTCGGTAGCCATCAGTCGTACTGCTCGCGGAAGTGCCGCACGACCCAGTGGCTGATCACGTTCATCACCAGCGTCATCACGAAGAGCGAGGTGCCGACCGCGAAGATCGTGAGGTAGGAGAGCGAGCCGTACGGCGTGTCGCCGAGGCTCACCTGCACGATGTACGCGGTCATCGTTTCGATGGGCACCGTCGGGTCGAAGGTGAGCACGGGCCGCTGGCCGGCGGCGATCGCTACGATCATCGTCTCGCCGACGGCGCGCGAGAGCGCGAGGATGATCGACGCGATGATGCCGGAGAGCGCCGCCGGGAAGACGACGCGCGTGGCGACCTCGAACCGCGTTGACCCGAGGCCGTAGGCGCCCTCGCGCAGGCTCGCGGGCACGGCGGACATCGCGTCCTCGCTGAGCGAGGAGACGAGCGGGATGATCATCAGGCCCATGACGATGCCCGCGGAGAGCGCGTTGAACGTCGACAGGCCCGGGATGAAGCGCTGGAGGAACGGCGTCACCACGATCAGCGCGAAGAACCCGTACACCACCGTGGGCACGCCGGCGAGCACCTCGAGCGCGGGCTTGATCACCGCGCGCGCTCGCGCGGGCGCGAACTCGCTCAGGTAGATCGCGGCGATGAGGCCGAACGGCACGGCGATGAAGAGCGCGATTGCGGACGTGAGCAGCGTGGCGGTGACCAGCGGGCCGATGCCGAAGTGCTGGTCCGAGAACAGCGGCGTCCACTGCGTGTCGGTCAGGAAGTCGATGATGGAGACTTGCTGGAAGAAGCGGAGCGTCTCGCCGGCGAGGGAGGCGATGATGCCCGCCGTGGTCAGCACGCCAACGGAAGCGGCAAGGAGCAGCACGCCGGCGATCAGCCGCTCGCGCGCGTCGCGCGCGCGGTTGCGCCTGGAGAGCTTGCGCTCCGTGTAGAGCGACGCCTGCATCGCACCCCCGGGGCGCCCAGGCGCCCGCCCGCGCATGGTCCGGCGGTCCAGTTAAGGTGGGATTAACGTAACGCCTCCGCCGGGCGTGCGCGCGCGGCGCTATCCTCGCGGGGCCGGACCCGCAGGGGCCGCCTGGCGCCGGGCGGGGTGCAGGGAGCCGCATGACCGAACCAGCGCGCGGGGCCGCCCTCGGGACGACCCTCTCCGCCGACGACCTGCACCTCTTTAACGAGGGCACGCATAGCCGGCTCTACGCGAAGCTCGGCGCACACGCCGCTACCGAGGCGGGCGTCGAGGGGGTGCGCTTCGCCGTGTGGGCGCCCAACGCCGAGCGCGTGTCCGTCGTCGGGGACTTCAACGGCTGGCGCGCGGGCGCGCACCCGCTGCAGGGCGTCGGCGTCTCGGGCATCTGGGCGGGCTTCGTCGCGGGCGTGGCGCAGGGCGCGCTGTACAAGTACGCGATCGCCACGCGTGGCGGAGGCACGGTCGGGCGCGCCGACCCGTTCGCGTTCCGGGCGGAGCCGGAGCCCGGCACCGCCTCGGTGGTATGGGACCTCGCCTACGGGTGGGACGACGGCGCGTGGATGGCCGGCCGGGCGCGGCGCAACGCGCACAACGCGCCCATCGCGGTGTACGAGCTGCACCTCGGCTCCTGGATGCGCGTGCCGGAGGACGGGCACCGCTCGCTCAGCTATCGCGAGCTCGCGGACCGGCTCACGGACTACGTGGCGGACATGGGCTTCACGCACGTGGAGTTCATGCCGCTCATGGAGCATCCGTTCTACGGGTCGTGGGGGTACCAGGTCACGGGCTACTTCGCGGCGACCGGCCGCTACGGCACGCCACAGGACCTGATGTACCTCGTCGACGCGCTGCACCGGCGCGGCATCGGCGTGATCTTCGACTGGGTGCCCTCGCACTTCCCTGCGGACGAGCACGCGCTGGCGCGCTTCGACGGCACGCACCTGTTCGAGCACGCGGACCCGCGGCGCGGGCACCACCCGGACTGGGACTCCAGCATTTTCAACTACGGCCGTCACGAGGTGCGGGGCTTCCTGCTCTCCAGCGCGATGTTCTGGCTCGACGTGTTCCACGCCGACGGCCTGCGCGTCGACGCCGTCGCCTCGATGCTGTACCGCGACTACTCGCGGAAGCCGGGGGAGTGGGAGCCGAACGAGTTCGGCGGGCGCGAGAACCTGGAGGCGGTGCAGTTCATCCGCCAGCTCGCGGAGACCGTGTACGCGGCGCACCCGGACGTGCAGCTGATCGCGGAGGAGTCCACGGCCTGGCCGTGGGTCTCGCGGCCGACCGACGTCGGGGGCCTGGGCTTCGGGCTGAAGTGGGACATGGGCTGGATGCACGACACGCTGCAATACTTCGCGCACGCGCCCGAGCACAGGCGCTACCACCACGGGCTGCTGACGTTCCGCGGCCTGTACGCGTTCAGTGAGCAGTTCATGCTCGCGCTCTCCCACGACGAGGTGGTGCACGGCAAAGGCTCGCTGCTCAATCGCATGCCCGGCGACCTGTGGCAGCAGTTCGCGAACCTGCGGCTGCTGCTCGCGTACCAGTACCTGTTGCCGGGCAAGAAGTTGCTGTTCATGGGCGACGAGTTTGGCCAGCGCGGCGAATGGAACCACGACGGGGCGCTCGAGTGGGAGCTGCTCGCGCACGCGGAGCATCGTGGCGTGCAGGCGCTCGTGCGCGCGCTGAACGCGCTGTATCGCGCGCAAGCGGCGCTCTACTCGACGGACCACGACCCCGCGGGCTTCGAGTGGGTGGACGCCGACGACCGCGAGCAGAGCACGCTGTCGTTGCTGCGCTGCGACGCGACGGGCACGGAGGCGCTGCTCGCGGTGTGCAACTTCACGCCGGTCCCGCGCATGCGCTTCCGCGTGGGCGTGAGCGAGCCGGGCGCGTGGGTCGAAGTGCTGAACACGGACGCGACCGGCTATGGCGGCAGCGGCCAGGGCAATCCCGCCGAGCTGCGCAGCGCACCGGTGCCCGCGCACGGGCGGCCGCACTCGCTGGAGCTGACGCTGCCGCCGCTCGCGGCGATTGCGCTGCGACGCACCGCCACGAGCTAGCCGCTCGCGTCGCCGCCGAAGCCGCCGCCCCCGTCACCGCCGCCGCCTGCGTCTCCACCCGGGCCGCCGCCCCAGTCACTCGTATCGCCGTGGTGCGCAGCTCCTCCATCGTCGCCTCGTGCGGCGTACGCGCCCATGCCGCCGAGGATCATCCACGCCGGCACCCACGAGAGCGTGCGCCAGCCACCGTCCTGCGTCTCGTCGAGCGCGCGCCGGCGGACGGCCACCCGCGAGAGGGCGAACCACGCTACTGCGACCACCACGAAGACGATCACGGCGGTTTCCATGGGCTCCCCCTGAGCAGCGGCCGCACATCGCGCTCGTGCGCAAGGCGTGCCTTCATCGTACGCGCAGCCGCCCGCGCGCGAGGCGCGTGCGGCGCGCGCCGCTACTTGTCGAGCCAGGCGCTCTCGATCATCGCGCCCTCGTCGTACGAGACGGAGGTGCCGCGGCCGCCCGAGCGAATGCCGCGCACCCACGGGTGGTAGGTCTGGAAGTTGAAGCCAAGCGGCGAGGTGATGCGGAACACTTTCTCCAGCTCGTAGTCCCACATCTTGCGGTGGATTGCCCGCCGCTCGGTGGGGTTGAGCTGCACCTGCTGCTGCTCGGCCCACTTGTCCATCTGCGCGTCGTTGAGCTTGATGCGGTTGCCGGGCGCGGTGGAGTGCACCTGGTTGTAGAAGTAGTTGTCGTGGTCGTAGCCGGCGGCCTGCCAGCCGGAGGTCGTCGCCTCCGCGAGCTTGCCCGTGGTCCACTGCGAGTTGAACTGCGTGTAGTCCACGCTGCGGTCGCTCAGCTCAATGCCGACGGCGCGCAGCTGGTCCGTGAGGATCTCTGAGGCGCGCGTGTTGTACGGGCCGTACGCGTAGTACGTCGAGTTGATCTTCAGGCCGTCGACGCCGGCCGCGCGCAGCAGCTGCTTCGACTCGTCCGGTGCGTAACGCCACCAGCGTCCGAGCTCCGCGCCCGAGGGCTCCTTGTCGAAGAGCAGGTCCCACGGCGTGGTGGGGAGCGACTTGCCGAGGCCCTCCGCGAGGATGTTGATCATCGTGGGCCGGTCGATCGCGAGCGAGATCGCCTGGCGCACGCGCTCGTCGCTGTACTTGGGCAGCGAGAGGTTCAGCGCGAGCGCGAAAGTGTTCGAGACCAGCGGGGTCAGCTGCACCTGCACGTCGGGGTTGGTCTTCAGCACGTTCTTGACGTCGGTCAGCGTCTCCGTGATGCGGTACGCGTAGTCCACCTGCCCCGCGCGGTACGCCGCGAGGCGTGCGGCTGCGTCCGGCGTGATGCGGATCTCGAAGCCGTCCAGTAGCACCTTCGTGGCCCAGTAGTCCGGGTTGCGCTTGAACAGCACGGCGCTCGCCTCGGCCGAATCGAGGATCATCGGCCCGGTGCCGATCGCCTTCTTCGCGATGCTGCCGTCGTCCAGCAGCTCGCGCGGGACGATCGGCAGGTAGCGCCCGGCGAGCGGGACGACGAAGTCCGCGACGGGCCGCTTCATCGTCACGGTCAGCGTCGCTTCGTCGACGGCCTTGATCGTGTCGACGTTGGTGAAGTACGACGCCTGCGCGCCGGTGCGGTACGCCTCGTACGCGACGCGCACGTCTTCCGCCACGAACGCGCGGCCGTTGAGCGGCGCGATGTTCTGCCAGCGCACCCCGGGTGTGAGCGTGAACTTGAACGTCATGCCGTCCGGGCTGCGCTCCCAGGACTTCGCGAGCTCCGGCTCCAGCTCGAGCTTGAACGGGTCCATCTTCGCGCCGGTGACGAAGCCGAGCAGGCGGTTGTACACCGGGTTCGTCACCTGCAGCGTCCCGCCCGCGGATGACTTCGTCGGGTCGAAGACGGAGATGTCGTAGCCGGAGATGAAGCGCAGCGTGCCGCCGCTCTTCGGTGTGCCGGGCGGGTCCGGGAACTGGTACGGGTACGGCAGGTTGGGGTCTTTGATCAGCTGCCCCACGCCGGCCGCCGCCTGAGCCGCGCCTGTGACGGGCGCCGACGCTGAGCTCGCGGCGTCGTCCCCCTCGTCGCCGCAGCCGAGCAGCGCGGCGGCCGCCAGCCCCGCGCTTCCCAGCGCAGCCGCGCGCAGCAGCTGCCGCCGCGGTACGAATCCCGCGCGCACGATCTCGCCGAGCTCTGCCATCTGTGGGTCCCTCCGGTCAGTCTGCAATCACGACCGTAATCCTTGAGGTGAGCGCGTGGCAAGCACGGTCGAAGGCGTGTGCCGAGAGCGCGGCGGCGCGCGCGTATCCTCGATGGGTGGCGATGCGAGCAACGCTGCGCAGGTGCGCGAGCCGCTGGCGCGGTGCGTGCGCCATCGCGCTCGCGGCGCTGTTGCTCGCGTGCAGCTCGGCGGCGGGCACGCCGACGCCGGAGCCGCGGCACGAGCTGCTCGCGGCAGCGACGGCGACGACGCCACCCCCTTCGCCGCACCACCTCGCGGCGCCGCCGGCCCCCGTCGCGGGGGGGCGCGCGGAGCTCTGGGTGAGCAGTCCGACGGGGCCGAGCGCCGGCCTGTGGAACGTCTATCGCGTCACGCCCGGCGACCCGCCTGAGGCCGCGCCGTGGCGCTTCGAGGGCGGCGAGCTGCCCGCGGCGGGCGTCGCGTGCGCCCCGCAGGCCGCGGTGGAGGGCACGCGCTTCGTGGACTGCGCGCCGGCGCCGGCGCGTCCGTTCGACGCGCTGCTGCTCGCCGGCGCGAGTGGCGAGCCGACGCTCGTCGTACGCACCGCGGCGGGTGACGCGCGGCTGACGCGCCTGTGGACGCGCGACGAGCCGGCGGCGTCAGCGAACGTCGGCGTGCGCTGGCAGCACGTCGGCGATCCGGCGCTCGGCGGGCACGGCGACGTCTGGGCGGACGCCGGCGTCGTGTTCGTGCCGCGCGAGGTCGGGGTGATCGAGCTGCTGGCCGCCAGCGACGGGCGCGTGCTCGGTTCGCTCGACACGCGCGTCGGGCAGGTCGTGGCCGGCGGGCCCGGCTGGATCCTCGACCTGAAGTCCCGCGACGGGCTGCTGTACGTGTCGACGGTCGCGCGCGGCGTGCTGATCTTCGATGTGCGCGACCCTGCGCGCCCGCGCTTCCTGGGGCAGCGCTTCACGCCGTATGGCGGCGCGGAGCTGCCGTTCGCCAACGTGCACAACCTGTTCCTCTCGCCGACGCGCCCGCTGCTCTACGCGATCAACCACTCGTACGCGCAGACCGACCTGCGCATCATCGACGTGGCCGATCCCGCGGCGCCGCGCGACGTCGGCACGTACCGGGTGCCGGAGCACGCGGACATCTACGACGGCGCACACGACGTGCACATCGTGTCGATCGAGGGGCGCGAGATCGCGTTCCTGCACGCGATGCGCAGCGGCTGGTTCGTGCTCGACGCGAGCGATCCTGCTGCGCCGCGCACGCTGGCGACGGCACGCTGGCCGGGCATCTTCAGGCACTCCGGTTGGCCGTTCCGTTCCGGCGGGCGGCTGTATTACGCGCACGCCGACGAGGGGCCCGACCAGGGCGTCACCGTGCTCGACCTGAGCGACCTTGCGCAGCCGCGCATCGTGTCGCGCTTCCAGACGCGACGCGGCACATCGGTGCACGAGATCGAGGTCGTGGACGGCATCGCGTACCTCGCGTACTACATCGACGGCCTGCGCGTGGTCGACCTGCGCGATCCGGCGCGCCCACGCGAGATCGGCCATTTCGACACGGTGGCGGCGAGCAATGAGCGCGACGTGCTGCAGGGCGCGTGGAGCGTGCGCGTGCTGGACGGACAGGTGTTCCTCTCGGACGGCGCGCAGGGGATATACGCGTTCGCGCTCGTCCGCCCGTGACGGCGCGCGCGGGTCGCGGGGGGCGGGCCGCGCCTCCGCGCTACGCTGACGACGCTTCCGGCGCATCCGGCTCTACGGTTGGCGCCCCCGGCAGGATTCGAACCTGCGACCTCGGGATTAGAAGTCCTGTGCTCTGTCCACTGAGCTACGGGGGCGCGGTGAGATTCTAGATTCAGCGGACGGTGGGCGCGCGGGTCGCCCCGACACCGGCGCCTTCGCTAAGCTCGTGCAGTGGGGTGAGCCTCGGTGAGCCCGCCGACGGAGGGGCGCCCGTGCCCGTGCGGCTGCAACTGGCACGCGTGCTCGTCGCGGTGGCGCTCGCGCTCGTGGCGTGCCTGCTCGTCGCGTCCTCGCCGCACGATGCCCCGTCGGCGGAGGGGGCGGCCGGGCCCGGGAGCCGCATCCAGTGGCAGGGTCGCGACTGGTACCTGCACGGGGTGAACGTCCCCTGGTACCGCTGGGGTTGCGACTTCGGCTGCGGCGCGAACGGCGGCGTGTCGTCGACGAGTGCCGCCATCGAGCCGCGCTTCGCGCAGCTGCAGGCCGCGGACGTGCACAGCGTGCGCTGGTGGATGTTCTCCGGCGACCCGTGGCAGGTGTCCGCCGCGGGCGTGGACGCGAACGTGTACCGCGACATCGACGCCGCGCTGCAGCTCGCGGAGCAGTACGATCTCTATTACACGTTCAGCCTGTTCTCCGGGCCGAGCGCGGTGCCGTCGAGCTGGCTGACGAGCGCAGCGACGCGCCAGCAGATCGCGACCACGCTGGGCGGCCTGTTCGGCCGCTACGCCGGCCATCCGCGCGTGCTGTCCTGGGAGGTCTTCAACGAGCCGGACCTCGACATCTGGCGCGGGCGCGTGCGGGAGGCCGACGTGCAGGCGTTCGTCGCCACGGTCGCAGCCGCGGTGCATGCGCACAGCAGCGCGCTCGTCAGCGTCGGCTCCGGCATGCTCGACGGACTGCCGATGTGGGTCGGGCTCGGCCTCGACTACTACGACGCGCACTGGTACGACAACATGGCGAGCGGGGATTACTGCGCGCGCTGCACGGACTACCGCACGGTGCAGGCGCGCTACGGGCTCGACGCCCCGCTGGTCATCGGCGAGTTCTTCGCCGGCGCCGCGGTCGACGCGGCGCAGCGCTACGAGGACTGGTACCGCAAGGGCTTCGCGGGCGCCTGGGCGTGGTCGCTGTTCCCAGAGCGCACGAGCGACGGCATGTCCGTGGACCTGGCCGCGGCGGCGAGCTTTGCGGCGGCGCACGGCGACGACGGGCCGTCGGCGTCGGGCGGGGCCGTGACGCGCCCACCGGCGACCGCCGTGGCGGCGGGCGGCAGCAGCATCACGAGTGGCAGCATCCCGGCGCGCGGGTTCGGGCTGTTCGTGTTCTCGGGCGGCTCGAGCGCGCAGCTGTTGGGCGCGTCCGGGTGCACGGGCGCGGCGGCCACGTTCTGGGCCGCGACCGGCGCGGGCGGGTTGGACGTGTACATCCCGGCCGCCGCCGTGGCCGCGGTCAACGCCTCGTGGAGCCGGCGCTTCGCGGCGGGCATCCCCGCGGGCACGCCGCTGATCGGCCGCTGCCAGTAACGCCGAGCGCGTCAGGCGGCGCGTGCGAGATACTGGCGAGGTGACGCGACTCTCGATCGCCCAACTGCTGCACGCAGCGCCTGTGCGCCTTGCGCCGATGGCCGGCCTGACGAACGTGCCGTTTCGCCGCGTGGCCGTCGCCTGCGGCAGCGGCTACACGACCAACGAGGAGATCGACGCCGACGCGCTCATCCGCGGCAAGCCGAGCGCGATCGACATGGCGCGCGGCGATCCCGCGCTCGGCGTCGTGGCGATGCAGCTGCTCGGCAACAGCGCCGAGACGCTCGTGCCGGCCGCGCGCCGGCTTGTCGAGGCCGGCGCGCACATCATCGACATCAACATGGGCTGTCCCGTGCTGAAGGTCGTGCGTCGCGGCAAGGGCGCCGCCTTGATGCGCGACGTGTCCGCGACGGCGCGCATCCTCAGCGCGCTGCGGCGCGAGCTGGACGATGTGCCGCTCACGATCAAGATCCGCGGCGGCTGGGACGACCGCGAGACGAACGCCGTGGAGGTCGCGACGATGGCGCAGGACGTCGGCGTGGACGCAATCACGGTGCACCCGCGCACGCGCGCGCAGCAGTTCGGCGGCCGCGCGCCCTGGGACCTCATCGGCGACGTCGTTGCGGCGGTCGACATCCCGGTGACCGGCAACGGCGACGTGCGCTCGCTCGCCGATGCGCGGCGCATGATGGCGGAGACCGGCTGCGCCGCCGTGATGATCGGGCGCGGCGCGCTCGGCCGTCCGTGGGTGTTCGACGCGGCGTACGGCGCGCTCGGCGCCGGCGCGCGCGCGGCGTACGAAGTACGCATCGTCGAGGCGCATCTCGACGCCATCGAGCAGCACTTCGCGCCGCACGACGCGCGGCTGCAGATGCAGAAGCATCTCGCGCTGTACACCGTCGGCTGGCCCGCGGCGCGCGCGTGGCGTCGCGAACTGTTCGCGCTGCCGAGCGTGGACGCCGTGCGCGAGGCGTACCAGCGACTGTACGCGGCCACGATGGCGGACGCGCCGGTGCTCGCGCACTAGCGATCGCCGTTTCGGCAAGTCCGGCCACGGTTGGCGATCGTCCACGCGTGCCGCTGCGCCGGCAGCGCGCGCGTGCGCGCACTCCGCACGATGCACGGCAGCGGGTGGACGGAGCGTTGCGCGCGCGTGTGGCGCGCGTCCGAGCGTCGTGAGACTCGGTGATTGCTCGCCCGCACGAATGCGTGTGGCGCGCACCGCTTCGGCCGCGCGTGCTCAACGAGGCGTGCACGGCGCATCCATAACGTGACCGACAACGAGTGGCGCGCCTATGAATAGAAGGCATTGTGAACCAAACCGCGTTGCGGGTGGCCATTGCGGCCGCCCTCACGATCCTCGCTGGAGTCGTCGCGTACGCGAGCGGCCCGTTGCCGGTCGAGGCGCGGAATAACCAATCGACGTCAACCTCGACGCCGACGGCCACGCCGACCCAGTGCAACAGGAACAACGAGTCGAACTGCCCGGAACCCCCCGCCGTGTGCGGGCAGGGGCAGCACACGGGGAATCCGCACTGCGCGACCCCGACGCCCACCCCGACGCCGAGCCCAACCCCCACGCCGACGCCGGACCAGTGCGACGAGGACAACGGCGGGCATGGGCAAGCCTGGTGGAACAACCCCTGCGCGACGCCTACGCCTACGCCGACTTCGGAGCCGTGCGACGAGGACAACGAGGCCAGTGACTACCGCGGCGTGCGCGGGCAATCGTGGTGGAACAACCCCTGCGCGACGCCTACGCCTACGCCGACTTCGGAGCCGTGCGACGAGGACAACGAGGCCAGCGAGTACCGCGGCCGGCGCGGGCAAGCCTGGTGGAACAACCCCTGCGTAACGCCGACGCCGACGCCGACGCCGACGCCGACGCCGACTCCGACCCCCGAGTCGACGTCCACGCCCACGCCCACGCCCACGCCGACGCCCACGCCGCCGTACGACCCCGAGGACCCGCCGTTCCAGGGGCCGACGCCGACCGCGACCCCGAGCCCGACGCCCGCGCAAGTCACGCGAGCGGCCACGGTCCAGGTCGACAAGACGCTCGTCGGACGTGACCCCGTCGTCGTGGGTGGGACGGTCACGTTCCGGGTGGCCGTGACGGTCACCGGCGACAGCCCGGTCACCGACATAGTGGTCACGGACATCTTCGAGCACGGCTTCCTGCAGCCCATCGACGTGATGGCAGGCGGCGCTGCGGTGGCCTGCACGACGCAGGCGCGCACCCCGGACCTGGGGCGCTCGACGCTGCGCTGCTCGATCGGGGCGATCGACCCGCGGGCCAGCGGCGGCATCGCCGTCGTCGCGCTGCAGCTGCGCTTCCGGTCGCTGTTGGCGACGACGGACGCGCGCGGCACCTGCGACGAGGTCTACGCGACGGCCGACCTCGATGGCGCGGGGCGCGAGACGTCCGTGACCGTCGGCCCCGCGACGGCGTGCGCCCCGATCGTGCCGCTGGAGGACATCAGCCTCCCGCCGACGGGTGATGGCGCCGGCGCCGGGCTCGCCCCGGCATCGGATGCCGGCGACTGGCTGCCCGCGCTGCTCGCCATCGGCCTGTGCCTTGGCGCAGCGGTGACAGTGTGGCCGAACACCCGCTCCTGAAGCGAGCGCCGCGCCGCCGCCGCCCTCGCGGCGTGCGTCGGCGCGGTGGCGCTGCTCGCGACGAGCCTGCCGGCGCGCACCCCCAGCGCGCCGGCGATGGCCGTCGACGTACCCCCCGCCGCGTCCGCTTCGACCGCTGTTCGCACCACCGATGTGCTGCCCGAGCTGCCGCCGCCGACGCTTGCCGGAGGGCGGCTGCGCGTCGCGGCGCTCGGCGTCGACGCGCCGATCGTGCGGCTCGGGCTCAGCCCGGACCTCACGATGGAGGCGCCGGACGCGCCCGGGGACACCGGCTGGTACGCGTTCTCGGCGCTGCCGGGGGAGCCGGGCCTTGTCGTCGTTGCTGGGCACCTCGACCGCCGCGGCGAGCCGGGCGCGTTTGCGCGGTTGGCGGAGGCGCGCGCCGGGGACCTCGTCGCGATCGACTACGCCGGGCGGACGGACGCG
>CAMDBZ010000017.1 GCA_945889565.1 Thermoflexus hugenholtzii JAD2
TTATCGAGCAGCGGCTCCCGGCGCATTACGAGGTCCGCCGCCAGCGCGACACGGTCGGGCTGGAGGACAACCACGAGCAGCATTTCGTGCACGGCACGCCAGTGGAGCAGGCCGCCGCCCGCGAGTGGGCAGACGCGCTCATGGAGCGCGGCTGGGTCGCGCCGCACTGGCCGCGCGAGTACGGCGGCGCCGGCCTGAGCACGATGGAGCAGTTCATCTACAACCAGGAGATGGCCGTCGCGCAGGCGCCGCAACCCGGCGGCTCGGGCGTCTCGCTGCTCGGCCCCACGATGCTCGTGCACGGCACGCCCGAGCAGAAGGCGAAGTACCTCGACCCGACGTTGCGCGGCGAGATGCGCTGGGCGCAGGGCTTCTCGGAGCCGGGCGCGGGCTCGGACCTCGGCTCGCTGCAGTGCCGCGCGATCCGCGACGGCGACGAGTGGGTGATCAACGGCCAGAAGCTGTGGACATCGACCGCGCACAAGTCGAACTGGATCTTCGGGCTGTTCCGCACGGACCCCGACGCGCCGAAGCACCGCGGCATCTCGTTCCTGATCATGGACCAGTCGACGCCCGGCATCTCCGTGCGCCCGATCATCTCGATGGGCTGGGAGCACGCGACGAACGAGACGTTCTACGAGGACGTGCGCATCCCCGCGGAGAACATCGTTGGCGAGCAGAACCGCGGCTGGTACGTCGGCATGACGCTGCTCGACTTCGAGCGCTCGAACATCGCCGGCGCCGTCACCATGCGCCGCCGCATCGAGGCGATGCTCGACTACGCGAAGACGCCGCGCGGCAGCGAGCAGTCGGAACCCCGCAAGCGGCTGAACCGCGGCAACGTCGCGGACCGCTGGATCGAGTCCGAAGTCATGTTCAACTTCTCGTTCCGCATCGTCTCAATGCAGGCCGCCGGCACCATCCCCAACTACGAGGCGTCGACCTCGAAGGCGTTCGGATCGGAGCTCGGCCAGCGCGTGGCGAACACGGGCATGAAGATGTTCGGCATGTACGCGAACGTGTGGGACCGCGAGGACCCGCACGCGGCCGTCGACGCGAGCTTCACGCAGGAGTATGTGCACAGTGTCGTGCACTCGATCTTCGGCGGCTCGAACGAGATCCAGCGCAACATCATCGCGACGCGCGGGCTCGGGCTGCCGCGCGGCTAGGCCTTCGCTTGATGCACCGCGCCCCGTGCTCCAACACGAGTGCGCAGGGACAAGCAATACGCCCCGGCGAAAGCCGGGGCGTATTGCTGAGGCGCAGCGTTTCGGACGCGTGCCCGGGCTAGCAGCGGCGCTTCCACCACCGGTGGTCGTCAACGCGACAGTCGCGATCGTGCCGCGGCCGCGGGGTCGCTGTGGGCGTCGCCGTGGGCCGCGGCGTCGCGACGACGGTTGGCGTTGCGGTCGGCGTTGCGGTCGGCGTTGCGGTGGCAGTCGCGGTCGCCGTCGGTGCGGCCACGGTCGCGGTCGGCGACGCGGCACCGCCCGCCGCGGCCGCCCACACGGTGAAGTCCTTCGCGTGGATCATGCTCGAGGGGTATGAGCCGTCCGAGCTGAGCCGGACATCGAAGGCGCTCACGCCCGCCGGTACCGGCACCCAGTAGTTCGACACGTGGTACGGGTCGCGCTCCTGATTGCCGGGCTGCACGGGCGCTGTTGACCATGTGCGTCCGCCGTCGAAGCTCAGGTCGACGCGGCCGATCGCGCTCAAGCGCAACCGCGCCCCGCTCTGCGTCGCGCCGGACAGCGAGACGTGCCCGCCCGCCGAGGTCATGTAGTCCGGCGTGCCCTGCAGGAAGCTCGCGGGCAGCGCGGGAGTAATGCTGAAGTCGTCCCAGTGCCACGTGTTGGACGACTGGATGTCGCTCCCGTCCACGCACTGGTTGATCAGCGAGTACACATATGTGGCGCCGCACCCCTTGCCCGGGCTGTAGGCGTGATGGCCGAACTGCACCATGCCATTGGTGAACGGGAGGGCGAGCCCGTCGCCGCGCATGATCACGGTTCCGTTGACCCGCAATACGACGCTCGAGGCAGTGACCGCGAGCTCGAACGCATCGCGCCGCGCATTATCCGGCACCACGACTTTGCTGAACGGCGTGATGTTGCTCTCGTTGTAGAAGCGGCGTGCGCCGTTGATATACGCCTCCGGCGTGATGCGGTCGGTGAACAGGTCCAGTTCGATGTGGATCGCGTTCATCGGCGCGCCGTTGAGGTCGGCATCGACGGCCGCAGGTGCGGGCACGTCGAGCGCGTCGGCCCACGGCGTCACCCACACGCTCAGGAAGTCGCGCGCGCTCGAGCGGGCAGTGCTCTGGCTCCACTTGATCGTCGCCGACCCCCCGGACCAGTCCGCGAGCGCCGCGGGCGTGAGGTACACGACGCCGTAGGGGGTGCCGGAGATCGAGGTCATGATGTGGTCGCGGCACTGGAACACGGACATCTCGCGCGAGCCGTTGTTCGTGAACGTCGCGGGCGGCCCGGCGCAGTCAGCGCCGTGCATCGAGTGGTGCACAGGCTGCAGGTTGTCGCCCGTCAGGTTCCGCTCCGTCCGCGTCACCGCGACGCGACTGCCTGCGAACGGTTGCGGCGATCCCGGCGAGCCATCGAACGTTTCGAGGAACGTGCCGGCCGCGTCGCCGTGCGTCGCCGAACGGGCGACGGCGACGAGCGCGACTGCGGCAACGACGACGACGATCAGTGCTGCGGTCCAGGTACCCCGAGCGATGCGCGTGAACGCCACGTGCTAGCCCCCTTTCGGCGGTTGCCGCCTGCGCCAAGGGGGCGCGCCGTAGCACGGAATCGTGACTCGCAATTCTGTAACCTTTGTGCGGGTGCAACACGTTGAGTGTTGTACGCGTCATAAGCACAATACGGTTCTCGTTATGGAGCTGAGACATGACGTGACGGTCGTGGCGCCAGTGCGCTGCGAGATGGCCCGGGGAGCGTGTCCACGATCGACCACATCACGGCCGCAATGTGAGGGTGTGGGAATCGCGTGCTGCGCGGCCGGCTCCGCCGCTAGCGAGCGACGGGCTCGCCGGCGCTCGCTAGCGGGAGCGGACGCTGCGCCTCGCCGGGGTGACGCGGCTGGCGCGCGAACAGGATCACGCCCGCGGCCGAGCTCCAGATGATGGCGAGCGCGATGAACGCCCCGTCGTAGTCGCCGACGCGGTCGAAGTAGAGCGACGCGAGCAGCGGCGCGCTGCCGCTGAACACAAGCGACAGCGGCAGCCCCACGCTGCGCACCGAGCCGAGGTAGCGTCGCCCAAAGTAAGACGCCCAGATCGTCTCCTGCAGCGGCAGCATGCCGCCGAACGCCACGCCGAGCGTGAAGAAGCACGCCGTGAGCGCGGGCAGCGAGCCGGCCTGCATCGTCATCACCACGCCCCACAACGATGTGCCCGCGAGCAGGAAGCTCGCGGCGGACAGGTAGCGCGCGTGCACCTTCTCCGTGAGGTAGCCCCAAACGGGCTTCGTCAGCGCCGCCGGGAGCGCCATCAGCGCGAGCATGAACGAGGCTGTCGAGCGGCTGTAGCCGGAGTCCGTCATGTACGGGATGGTCTGGATCAGCATCGTCACCATCGCCGCCGCCGCGATGCCGAACGCCGCCGCGATGAGGTAGAGCGCCGGGGTGCGCAGCGCTTGCGCGCGGGTGAACGAGTTCGCAAAGTCGGCTGCGGCGCGCTCGGCCTGGCCGGTGCGCACCTGCTCGTCGCTCTTGCCGTCCGGGTGCAGGCCGTAATCCTCGGGCGCGCGGCGCATCACGAGAAGCGTCGGATAGATGAGCAGCCACGCGCCGATGCCGAGCACGCGCCAGCCGGCGCGCCACCCGAACTCGTCGACGATCGGCGTGAGCAGCGGCGGCAGCACTACGCCGGCGAGCGAGATGCCGATGGCGGCGAAGCCGATCGCGCGGCCGCGTCGCTCGACGAACCACTTCGAGAGTGTGACGTTGACCACAAGGTTGCCGAGCAGCGCCGAGCCGATCGTGAGCAGCAGCCCGCGCAGCACGATCCACTGCCAGAGCTCGTCGATCGTGCTGATCAGCAGCGCCGTCACGCCCAGCACCGTGACGCCGACGAGCATCAACGGGCGTGCCCCATGCTGGTCGATCCGCGCGCCGACGAACATGCCGACGACGCCCATCATGAACTGCCCGACCGTCAGCCCGAGTGTGAAGTCCGCGCGGCTCCACCCGAGATCGGCCGTCATCGGCACCATGAAGACGCCGACGATGTACGCCTGCATCCCGGCGGCGACGAACTGCGCGAGCAGCGCCGCGCCGACGAGCCACCAGCCGAAGTAGAAGTGCGGCCGCGCCCAGGCGAGCCAGGTAGGACTGGCCGGGACCTCGACCGTCATGGTCACGCCCTCCAATGCCGCCCTCCGGTGCTGCCCGCCGGCTGCGGCGCGCCCACTCTACGCCGCGGCGCCGCCGCGCGTGCGGCTACTGGACCGAGGGCTCGTACTCCGTGCCGATGTGGCGGAGCTCCACGAAGCGGTCGTACTCCTCCGGCGAGAAGCCGAGCAGTTCGCGGTAGACGTACGCGTTGTCCTCGCCCAGTAGCGGCGCGTGGCGCGGGGGCGGGTGCGGCGTGCCGCTGGCCCGCCACGCGCGCCCGACGTGCAGCTGCGTGCCCGTCTCGGGGTGCGCGATCGGCTGCCAGAAGCCGCGCGCGGCGTGCTGCAGATCGTTGTAAACGTCGGCCTCATTCATCACCACGCCGGCGGCGATGCCGGCGCGTTGCAGCCGCTGCATCACCCAGTACGGGTCGCGCTCCGCGGTCCACTCGCCGATGCAGGCGTCGAGCGCGCGGCGGTGCGCGTAGCGGCTCGCCGCGTCGGCGAAGCGCGGGTCGGTAAGCAGGTCGTCGCGGCGCATGATCGCGCACAGCTCGCGCCACTGCGCCTCGTCGCGCACGGCGAGCGTGACCCAGCGGTCGTCGCCCTTGCAGCGGTAAACGTTGTGCGGGGCGAGCCAGAAGTGGTCGTTGCCCATCTGCGACCACAGCCGGCCGTTCATGCTGTAGTCCATGATGAACTCGCCGATCAGCGGCACGAAGTTCTCGGCCGTCGCCTGCTCGATCAACAGGCCCTGGCCGGTCTGCGCGCGGTAGCGCAGCCCCATCATGAACGCGAACGCCGCGCCGATGCCCGATGCTGCGTCCGACGGCACGCCGAGCGGGATGTACTCAAGGCTGAGATCCGGGTACGTGCGGATCGCGGGATGACCCGCGACCGCCTCCATGAAGTGGCCCATGCTGCGCAGCGTGCGGTACGGCCCCGTCAGACCGAAGCCGGGCACACGCACCATGATCAGTCGCGGGTTGATCTGCGACAGCCGCTCCCAGGTGATGCCCTGCTTCTCGATGTTGGGCGGGAGGTTGTTCTCGATCAGGCCGTCGGACAGCGCCACCAGCCGCTCGAACGCGGCGCGCCCTTCCGGGCGGCTGAGGTCCACGGTCATCGAGCGCTTGCCGTGCGCGTGGTGGTTGAAGTGCGACGCGCGGTTCCACGGGTGCTCGCCGGGGTCGTCGTCCGGGTAGCCGAGGCCGGACGTGCCGTTGGCGAGCGCGACGGCGAGCTCGCGCGGCGGTCGCGCCACCTGCCCGCGCGTGCTCGGCGCGAAGTGCTGCAGCGACTCGACGCGGATCACCTCGGCGCCCCAGTCGGCGAGCTGCATCGTCGAGTAGGGACCTGCGAGCACGACCGTGAAGTCGAGGATGCGCAACCCCTCGAGCGGCAGCCGCGCGCGCGGCCGCGCCGGCTCGCGCGCGGGCGCGCGCGGCGGCGCGGGCAGCTCGGCGAGCACCTCCGCGGTGTGCTCCCCCAGCAGCGGCGCACGCCGCCGCTGGGGCATCGGCTCGTCCGGGCGGTGCAGCGTGAAGTGGTAGCCGGGGTACGTCAGCGGGCCGGTGACCGGGTGATCGATCTGCTGAAAGAAGTGCCGCGCGACGAAGTTCGGGTCCTGCAGCACGTCGGCGACGGTGTTCACCGGGGCGCCCAGCACGCCGTGCTCCATGCACGCGGCGAGAATTTCGGTCTTGTCGTGCGTGAGCATCCACGGGATCAGGAGCGCGGCGAATTCGTCGATGCGTTCGGGTTGCACGCGCGCGGCGAGCGTCGCCCACTCGGGCGTGTCGAGCAGGTCCGCGCGTTCGATCATACGCAGTACGTCGTCGAGCCGCGCCGGGCCAGCGCCGAGCATGAACCAGCCGTCCGCGCACGGGTACGTGCCGCTGCCGACCGCCGACGCGAGCGCGGGCCGCGACGAGTAGCGGCCGTTGTACTGGTAGTACATCAGCCGCGCGAGGCGCAGGTCGATCGAATGCGTGGCGGTCTCGAAGATCGAGACGTCGAGGTGCTCGCCCTCGCCGCGCTGCTCGGCGGCGTGCAGCGCGACCGCGGTGGCGAGCGCGGCGACCATGCCCGTGTAGTAGCTCGTCTGGCGGCCCGCGAGCTTCAGCGGCTCGTGCTCACGTTCGCCGGACGCGAACATCACCCCGCCCATCGCGTACAACGTCAGGTCGAGTCCCTGGTAGTCGCGGTACGGGCCGTCCTGCCCGAAGTTGCTGATCGAGGTGACCACGAGCCGCGGGTTCGCCGCGTGCAGCACGTCATAGTCCAGGTGCAGGCGCTCGAGCGTGCCCGGGCTGAAGTTCTCGACGAGCGCGTCCGCGCCCCGCACGAGCTCGAGCAGCTGCGCGCGCCCGGCGTCCGTCTTGAGGTCCAGCACGATCGAGCGCTTGTTCGTGTTCAGGAACATGAACAGCCCGCTGCGCTCGGGGCCGGGCTCGTCGCGGTAGAACGGCGGCAGGCCTCGTGCGAGGTCGCCGCCGGGTGGCTCGACCTTGATCACGTCGGCGCCGTAGTCGGCGAGCAGGCGCGTGCAGAACGGCCCGGCGGCGTGATGCGTGAGGTCGATCACGCGGACGCCGTCCAGCGGCATGGGTGTGGGCATCGTCGTCGTCCTCCGCTACTGCACGGCTATTGCGCACGGATGCGCGCGATTAGCGCATCCTCCCAGCCGAAGTCAAAGTTGCGTGATGCGTCGAGGCCCTCGCGGCGGTACCACTCGTACGTCTGCTCCACCATCGCGGGGAACGTGTATTCGGGCTCCCAGCCCGTGTCGCGTGTCAGTTCGTCGATGCTGAAGAAGACGCTGCGGTTCCAGTGGTGCTCGTTCGGTGCGAGGCGCTGGATCAGACTGTTGACCATCGCCTGGTTCTGCCAGCCCTGATCCGCGGTGGTCCGCGTCTCGATGTTCGGCCGGAACGTCGTGCCCTCCAGCAGCAGGCGGTCGGCGTAGATGTCATCCATGAGCGGCGCGGGGATGAACACCTTCTCCGGCGCCACGCCGACGACGCTCGCGAACGTGTCGACGTAGCCCTCGGCGCTGTAGCAGTCCTTGCCGGTGACGTTGTAGCGCTTCCCGAAGGTGTTCGGGTTGCCCATCATCATGCGCAGCGCCTTCGCCTCGTCGTCGACGTGCCCCACCTGTCCGAGCATCGTGCCGTCGCCGGGGATCAGCACGGGCCGCCCCTGCAGCAGCCGGCTGAACATGCGCTGCTCGCGCTCCGGGATGATGTTGTTCGGGCCAAACACCATGGAGAACGCCGCGATGCTGGCCGGAAAGCCGTGCTCGCGATGCTCCTGCCAGAGGCGCTGCTCGCACAGCAGCTTGTTGCGCCCGTACTCCGACTGCTGCGGACCGAGGTCCACCGGGTGCGTGACGCGGATCGGCAGCAGCTCGCTCGGCGCGTAGATGACCGTCGAGCTCGCGAAGATGTAGTGACGCACGCGCCCGCGAAACAGCTCGATCATCGGCTCGATGTCGTCGAGCGTGTACGCGCTGATGTCCTGCACGCAGTCGAACTGCTCGTCGCGCAGCACGGTGCGCAGCCGCGCGTGGTCGGTGCGGTCGGCGACAAGTCGGCGCACGCCGCGCGGGATATCGGCTTCGCTCTGCCCGCGATTGAGGATCGTGACCTCGTGCCCGTGGCGCGCGAGCTCCCGGACCAGCGCGAGCCCGTTGAACCGCGTGCCGCCCATCACGAGGACGCGCATGACGCAACTCCCTCCGCGGCGCGCGCCTGCCTAGACGATGCCCGCCGCCCGCAGCGCGGCCTGCTCCGCCGGAGCGAGGCCCAGCTCCGCGAGCACCGTAGCCGTGTCCTCGCCGAGCAGCGGCGCGCGCCGCCGGATCGACCACGGAGAAGCGCTCAGCTGGTATGGGGCGCCCGGATACACGAACGACGCGCCGAGCTCCGGGTGTTCGACGTCGACCGCAAAGCCGCGCTCCCGGAAGTGCGGATCGTCGATCACCTCGTCGGGGGAGTAGATGATGCCGCACTGCAGGTTGCGCTGCTGCGAGCCGACGAAGAAGTCGTACGAGTCGATCGCGCCGGCGATGAAGTTGAGCCCGTCCCGCACCGCGCCGTAGATCGCGGCGTCCGCGCCGCCCTCCAGCATCGCGGCGACCGAGATGTCGTGATCGAGCGCAGCGCCCGCCTCCAGCAGCGGCCACTGCTCGAAGCGCTCGCGCAGGCCGAGCTCGTCGAGCCATGCGAGCATCGTCGCGATCTCGCGCGGGCGGCGCGGCGCGACGCCCGTCGTCACCCACCGGCCGTCGCGCGCGCGCACCTGCACGGGCGTCGAGGGCCGCGGCGCGGCGTGGCGGCCGGTCTGCCGCTGCACGGTCTCGCGAGCGACGAGCCACTGGTAGGTCCCGGCCTCTGTCGTCACGTTCGAGGCGGCGTGCATGTTCACGTCGAGGTGCTGACCCTCGCCGGTGAAGTCGCGATGCAAGAGCGCCACGAGCGTCGTCGCGACGGCCCAGTGGCAGGCGGTCTGGTAGCCCTGGTTGCCGCCGCCGCGCACCGGCGGCAGCGTGTGGTCGTCGTAGCCGCACGACCACGCCGGCCCCGCGCCCGCGAGGATCGTCAGGTCGGTCGCAGGCGCGGCGGCGCGCGGGCCACTGCGCCCGAACGGCGTGATCGACGCCATGATCAGCGCGGGCTGCGTCGCCGCGAGGTCCGGGTAGTCGAGCGCGACCGCGGCCATGCGCGCCGGCGGCTGATCCTCGAGCAGCACATCGGCGCGCGCGACCAGGCGGCGAAACACATCGCGCCCCGCGTCGCTGTCGAGATCGAGCGTGACGCTGCGCTTGTTCGTGTTGTAGTGCCAGAAGTACAGAGAGCGATCCGGGTGCGGCTCGTCGCGATAGAACGGCGGGTAGCCGCGCGTGCGGTTCCCGCCCGGCGGCTCCACCTTCACCACGTCTGCGCCGAGGTCCGCGAGCAGCTTGCCGGCCCACGCGCCGGCCTCGTCGCACAGCTCGACCACGCGCATGTCTGCGAGCGGGCCTGTCGCCAGCGGCCCCGGCGCCGGGGGGCCGGTCACAGCACGCCCTCCGCGACGAGCTCCTCGATCTCTGTGTCGCTCATGCCGAGCAGGCCGCCGTACACCTCGCGGTTGTGCTCGCCGAGGCAGGGCGCGCCGCGCTCGATGCGCCAGTCGGTGCGCGAGGCGTGCACGGGGATGCCGTCCACGCGCACCGCGCCCATCTCGCTGTGCTGCGCCGTTGGCCAGAGGCCCCACGCCGCCGTGTTCGCGTCCTTATCGATGCGCTCGCCGGGGCGCTGCACCGCGGCCGCCGGCACACCGACCGCCTCGAGGCGGTCTTGCAGCGCGCGCGCGTCGAACGCAGCGGTCCACACGCCGACGCCCGCCTCGAGCGCGTCGCGCGCAGCGAGCCGCCCCGCGAGCGGTGCTAGGCGTGCGTCGGCCGCCCACGGCGCGCCGATCTCTGCCGCGAGCGCCGCCCAGTCCGCGTCATCGCGGCAGGCGATCGCGATCCAGCGGTCGTCGCCCGCGGCGGGGTAGATGCCGTGGGGCGCCATCGGTGGCGCGCCGTCGCGGTTCGAGTCGATGCCCGCGGGCGTGCGGGTGCGCCGGCCGTTCACCGTGTAGTCGAGGATCGCGGGGCCGGTGAGCGTCGCCGCGGCCTCGGTCGCCGCGAGGTCGAGCCACTGCCCCTCGCCGGTGCGCAGGCGGTGGTGCAACGCGGCGAGCATCGCGATCGCGCCGAAGTACGCGCCGCCGTGGTCCATGAACGAGTAGCCCCAGCCGGCCGGCGGCTGCTCTGCGAGCGCCGTAGTATGCGTGAGGCCGCTCACCGCCTGCACCACCGGCCCCCAGGTCTTGAACGGCTGGTACGGCCCCGTCGCGCCGAAGCCGCAGTTGGAGAGATAGATGATGTCCGGCTTGATCGCGCGCAGCTGCGCGTAGCCGAAGCCCAGGCGCTCCATCACGCCCGCCGCGAAGTTCTCCGCCACGACGTCCGAGATCGCCACGAGGCGGGGGAACAGCTCACGCCCGCGCGCCGTCTGCAGGTTCAGCGTGACGCCGAGCTTCTCCACGTTGTGGTTGTTGAAGGAGCCGCCGAGGTTGTGCCCCCGCCGCTCGTCGACGAAAGGCGGCGCGCCGCGCAGCACGTCCCACGCGCCGTTGTTCGCGGGGTTCTCGACGCGGATCACCTGCGCCCCGAACGCCGCGAGGATGCGGCTCGCGCCCGCGCCCGCGAGCACCCCGCTGAAGTCGCACACCCGGATCGAAGCCAGCGCGCCGCCGCCCATGGGCCCTCCGGCGCGCAGCATAGGGCCTCGGCCCTCCCGGTTGGGGTGCGCCGGCCCGGGGCGCGGCGGTTACTTGCGCAGGCTCGCCAGGTCGATGATCTTCGCCTCGGGGCCGTGCGGCGTGAACTCGAGCAGCGCGACGTGGCCCAGCTTCATCACCTGCTTCACCATGCTCGTGCTGCCCGGGTTCACGAACAGGATGCCGTCGTGTGTCTCGATCAGCGCCTCGTGCGTGTAGCCGAAGACGACGATGTCCACCGGTTTGCCGAAGACGCCCTCCAGGTCGGCGCGGATCGAGTGGCTCGGCAGGTACTCCTTGTCGATAAAGCCAGGGTAGACGTCCTCCATCAAGCCCATCAGCTCGAGCTTGTGGATCAGGCCGATGGTGTGCCCCTCGAGCTCGACGATCACCGGCTGGCTGACGCGGGGCGCTGCCTCCACCGCTGTCGCGAAGAACGACGACGACGCGTGCACCGGCGCAATCCGCTCCAGCCACTCGATGCACGAGGGGATGTTGATGTCGCCCGCGTGCAGGATCACGTCGACGCCCTCGAACGCGGTGATCACCTCGGGCGGCGGCTCCGTGCCCATCGCGGGGATATGCGTGTCGGAGATCAGGCCGATCTTCATGCGGTCGCCTTTCGAACACCTGTGCGGTCGCCTGAGTGCGGCGGCCACCTCGAGTGGCCGACGCGCGCCGCCTCAGGCGTGGTGGAGCATACCCGCTCGCGCACCGAACCGTCGCGCCGCAGCGCCCGGCGGCCGTTAGTCGAGCGCGAGCATGGCGTGTTCCGCGAACGGCTCACGCACCTCGATGTCCTTCACCCACCGCTGAGACGGTCTGCGTCACTGCGTCACGTCACCGCAGCGCAACACTCTTCGTGTCGAGCGTAGCAACGCTCAACCGTCCTGGTATCCACGTTCCGCTCATGTTGCGGACACCTCGCGAATTCGCGCGTATCACCGCGTCGCGCTGCACGCATCGTCCGAGTTGCGGCGTGTTCCGGCTACTCGACCCGGATCGTGGCCTTCGTGATCGCCAGCGGCTCCGAGGTGCGGCCGCTCGCCGAGCCGCGCGCCTCCAGCGCCTGCACCACCAGCATGCCGTCGACGACCTCGCCGAAGATGCTGTGCTTGCCGTCGAGCCACGGCGTGGGTACGAACGTGAGGAAGAACTGGCTGCCGTCCGTGCCGGGCCCGGCGTTCGCCATGCTCAGCAGCCCCGGGCGGTTGTGCGTCACGTCGCGGGAGAACTCGCCGTCGTACTGGTAGCCGGGGCCGCCCGTGCCGCTGCCCAGCGGGCACCCGCCCTGCGCCATAAACTCCGTGATCACGCGATGGAAGCTGAGCCCGTCGTAGAAGCCGAGCCGCGTCAGGTACAGCGTGCTGGTCACGTGCATCGGCGCGACGGCCGGGAGCAGCCGCACCGCGATCGCCCCCAGGTTTGTGTCGAGGTCCCAGAAGTAGCTCGTACCCGCGTCGAAGCTCGTGAGCGGCGGCCGCTTGAGGTGCGTGCGCCAGCCGGAGGCGGACGTGTCCACGGCCTGCTCGGCGATGAACTGGTCGATGGCTGCGATCGCGGCGTCCGGCACTGGCGGCTCCCTCTGGCTCCCACTCGCGGCGTCGGGCTCGACCGCCCTGACGATCGAGGATACGCCAGCGCGCAGGCTCGGTAACGGTCCGGAAGCGCAGCGTACCCGCATCGCGTTCGGCCGCGACGTAACGGCGGCGGGAGGCGCGGCGCGGCCGAACCGCACGAACCATGGCACTGCTACTATCCTCCCGCTCCGCCAGCGGGGCGGCGCGCTGTCCTCTGGAGCAACGATGGGCTCACCGGCTGACCAGGTCGCGGCATGGCTCGGCGAATTCGGCGCTGCGCTCGAGCGCGGTGACGCCGCGGCCGCAGCGGCGCTGTTCCACGACGAGTGCTACTGGCGCGACCTCGTCGCGCTCACCTGGAACATCACCACCGTCGAGGGTTGCGCGGGCGTCGCGGCGATGCTCGCCGAACGCGCCGCCGACGTGGCGCCCGCGGACTGGCGGCTCGACGGCGAACCGGCTGAGGCGAACGGCCTCGTCGAGGCCTGGCTGAGCTTCGAGACCGCCGTCGGCCTGGGCAGCGCGCACCTGCGCCTGCGCGACGGGCGCTGCTGGACGCTGCTCACCACGCTGCAGGCGCTCAAGGGCTTCGAGGAGCAGCAGGGCGCGACGCGCCCGCTCGGGGTGGAGCTCGGCGGCATCAAGGGGCGCGTGACGTGGCAGCAGCGGCGCGCGCGCGAGGAGGCAGCGCTCGGCTCGGTCACCCAGCCGTACGTGCTCATTGTCGGCGGCGGCCAGGGAGGGCTCGGCCTCGGCGCACGCTTGCGGCGCCTCGGCGTGCCCGCGCTGATCGTCGATCGCCACGCGCGTGCGGGCGACTCGTGGCGCAACCGCTACGACGCGCTCACGCTGCACGACACGGTCTGGTTCGACCACATGCCCTACATCCCGTTCCCCGCGCACTGGCCGGTGTACACGCCGAAAGAGCAGATGGGCGACTGGCTGGAGATGTACGCGAAGGTGATGGAGCTGCACTACTGGGGCAGCACCGAGTGCACACGCGCGAGCTATGACGAAGCGTCCGGCACGTGGACCGTCACCCTCGACCGTGCTGGCGAAACCGTGGTGCTGCATCCCACGCAGCTTGTGCTCGCGACCGGCATGTCCGGATTACCGAACGTGCCCGCGATCCCCGGCGCCGCCAGCTTCGCGGGCGAGCTGTTCCACTCGAGCGCGTACCGCTCCGGCACCGCCTACCGTGGTAAGCAGTGCGTGGTGCTCGGCGCGAACAACTCCGCGCACGACGTCTGCCAGGACCTGTGGGAGCACGACGCT
Source organism: Thermoflexus hugenholtzii JAD2 (assembly GCA_945889565.1). Lineage (GTDB taxonomy): Bacteria > Chloroflexota > Dehalococcoidia > UBA2979 > UBA2979 > SHYP01. Next base: position 13,520 of record CAMDBZ010000017.1, read on the forward strand.
CACGTCACGATGATCCAGCGCTCCGCGACCACCGTCGTGCGCGGCGGCACGGGCGGCGGCCAGTCGAACTACTCGGAGGCCGCGCTCGCGCGCGGCACCACGACGGAGCGCGCGGACCTGATCGCGGCCTCGACGCCGTACCGCGTCGCGCCCGTCGCGGCGATCGAGGCGACGCGGCGCATGGTGGAGGCCAACGCGGACTTCTACGCCAGCCTCGAGGCCGTCGGCTTCCTGCTCGACCAGGGCGAGGACGGCAGCGGCATCGGCATGAAGTACCAGCGCCGCGGCTCCGGCTACTACATCGACGTCGGCGCGTCCGCCCTCGTCGCCGCGGGCGAGATCAAGCTGCGCAGCGGCGTCAGCATCGAGCGCATCACGCCGCGCTCCGTCGTGCTCACCGACGGCAGCGAGCTGCCCGCCGACCTGATCGTGCTCGCCACCGGGTACGGGCCGATGAACGGCTGGACCGCGAAGCTGATCTCGCAGGAGGTCGCCGACCGCGTCGGCAAGATCTGGGGCCTGGGCTCCGCCACCGCGTACGACCCCGGTCCGTGGGAGGGCGAGCTGCGCAACATGTGGAAGCCGACGCAGCAGCCCGGCCTGTGGTTCCACGGCGGCAACCTCGCGCAGTC
>CAMDBZ010000018.1 GCA_945889565.1 Thermoflexus hugenholtzii JAD2
CCTCCGCCGCCCCCACCGCCGGCGCTGGCCGGCTCGCTGCCCGCCGATGGCGGCTTCGGGCTCGTCGTCTGGGCAGGCGGCGCCACAGCGGCCATCGCCACGGCCGCCGAGGCGGGTGGCTGCGCGCTGCGCTCGGTCTGGGCGACCGATGACGCGGGCGCCTTCATCCACTACCACTTCGGCGCGCCCGCCTTCGTGAACCAGGCGTGGGCCGACCGCTTCGCGGGTGGCGAGCTGCCGGGCGGCACCGCGCTGCTCGCACGCTGTGAGAGCGGCGACGCCGCCGCTGCGAACGCGCTGCGCGCCGCGCCGGAGCGCGCGAGCGGCCTCGACAGCACCGGCGGCGCCGGCGGCACGGACAACGCCGTCGCGCAGGCGCTCGTCCCCGCGGCCGCGGCCGCGCCGCCGCAGCGCAGTGGCCCGCAGGCCATCCCCAACGTGAGCGCCTACGCCGGGGCGATCGTCGACGCCGCGTCCGGCGCCGTGCTGTGGGAGAAGCGCGCACACGAGCCGCTGCCGCCCGCGTCGCTCACCAAGGTCGTGACCGCGATCCTCGCCATCGAGCGCGGCAACCTGGACGCGAGCGTGCCGATCGACGTCGACGCCCGGCTGATGACGGAGAGCAGCGTGATGGGGCTGCGCCCCGGCGACTGCTTCCGCATGCGAGACCTGCTCTACGGCCTCCTGCTCGCCTCCGGCAACGACGCGGCGCTCGCGATCGGGCGCGCGGTGTCCGGGTCGGACGCGGCGTTCGTGGCGCAGATGAACGCGCTGATGACCCGCCTGGAGCTGCGCGAGAGCCGCTTCGTCAACCCGCACGGGCTGGACGCTCCCGGCCACGCGGCGTCGGCCACCGACCTCGCGCTGCTGTCGCGCTACGCGCTCTCGCTACCCGTGTTCGCGGACGTCGTGCGCACGAGCCAGTGGCGGGCGCAGGGCTCGCGCACGGTGGACGTGTACAACGTCAATAGCTTCCTCGCGCGCTACGGCGGCGCGGACGGCGTGAAGACCGGCTTCACGGAGGACGCAGGGCGCACGCTGGTCGCCTCCGCGACGCGCGACGGGCGCCGCGTGATCGTCACGCTGCTCAACGCGCCGGCGCGCTACGACGACGCGCAGCTGCTGCTGGACTGGGTGTTCGGGAACTTCAGCTGGCGGTGACGGGCGAGCGGGGGGAGGCGGTGCTCGCTGCTGCCGCTACCCGCCGCAGCTACCGGGTGCCGCTGACGTAGTATTGCGCGCCCAGCGGGAAGCGGTGCAACGCGGACTCCGTGCGACGCAGCACGCTCAGCAGCTTCGGGAAGAAGACGATAAAGCGCGTCTCCAGCTGGCCCAGCCCCGCCGCGCGATACGCCGCGCCGATCTCGCCGGGGCGGCACAGCGTGATCCCGTGATCGACGGGGCAGCGCGACACCACGAAGCGCGTCAGCGGGTTCCAGGGGTTGTGCTCGTACGTCATCAGCAAGCCGCCCGGCCGTAGCACGCGACGCATCTCCTGCACCATTGCGATGTGCGCGTCGCGGTCCACGTGGTGGAACACGCAGGCCGAGTACACCACGTCGAACGTCGCATCGTCGTAGGGCAGGCGCTCCGCGGTCGCTTGCTGGAAGACACCCTCGCCGAGGCCGCGCGCATGGGCGCCCTCGATCATCCCGCCCGACGGCTCCACCCCCGCCACACGCCCGAACTGGCCGTGCAACAGCTGCACCATGCGCCCGGTCCCGCAGCCGACATCGAGCACGGCCGCCTGCGTGGGCTCGATGCCCACCCGTCGCGCATGCGCGATGGTCTCGCGCACCTTGACCCGCAGAGAGTAGTCAGACGGCTCACCACCGATGAGCACCGTGAGCCGCGCGTCGAGCTGCTCGTGGTACGTAGCGCCGACGTCGTCGAAGTCCACGCGAGCAGACACAGGCACTCCCTCGAGCGCCGCCGAGGCGCCGTCGATACCGGTGGCCGCGAGCATAGCAGACGAGTGGGACGGCGTCCGCGAGCGTGCCGGCACCTCGACGGTGCGCGCGTGGCGCTGATACGGTGGTACTACCGTGCCCCGCCGTGGGCGACGTTGTGGGGGTGCCGTGCAAGGACCGAACGCGACCCGACGCGCACCTCGATGGCCGCACGAAGCGCCTCGCTGCGTAAGCCCGGCCGCGTGAGCGTCACCACGCGCCCCGCGCGCCGCGTGGCTGCGCTCGCGCAGCCGCTGACGGACGCCCTGGCGGCGCGCCGCGTCTGGGCGCAGGCGCTGGTCTTCCTCGCGGTCGGCGTGGGCAACTCGCTGGTCGGCGCGGGCGTCTTCGCGCTGCTGGTGGCCGCGCTCGGCTGGCACGAGCAGCCGCTCGCGAGCCTCGCGTCGTCCATCGGCTTCATCGCTGGCTCGGTGCACTCCTACGCCTGGAACTCGCGGGTGACGTTCCGGCGCGCGGGCCGACGCGACAGCGCGGGGCTCGTCGGCAAGTTCGTCTCCGTGGCGGCTGTGAGCTTCGCCGTGGCCGCCGCCGCGTTCGCCGCCACCGAGGCGGCCTGGCCCCACGAGCCGACACGGCTCGCAGGCGCTGAGGGCGCCGCAGTGTTGGCAGCGGGGCTCTGGAACTTCTCGCTGATCCGCCAGTGGGTGTTCGCCCACGCGCGCACCGGCCGCCGATGAGCGTCGCGCAGCCGCGCACCGCCCCGCACGCGTACGACTGGCGCCCGCTGCTGCTGCTGAACGTCGCCGGCATCGGGCTCGCCGTGACGTTCGCGCTCGCGACGGCGCGCATCCCGATGGCGCGCTACTTCCCCGAGGCGGCTATCAGCGTCGACTTCGTGAAGATGCTCGCGCCGGGCTGGGAACGCCCGACGGTGCTGTACATCGGGCTCGTGGTGGTCGCGTTCGCGTGGTATGCGCTCGCGCTGGCCGCGGTGTGGCGCGGCGCGCGCGTGCCCGTGCTGCTCACGTTCGGATTCCCAGTGCTCTTCGCTGCGGCGCTGCTCGCCATGTACCCGCCCACCGCGGTGGATCTGTTTCACTACCAGGCGGACGCGCGCACGCTCTGGGTGCACGGCGCGAACCCGCTCGTGGTGCCGCCCAGCGCCTTCGAGTACCCCATCGGCATCTCGTGGATGGACAAGCCGTCCCCGTATGGGCCGCTGTGGTCGCTGCTGATGCTGCCGATCGGCGTGCTGCCCGGCGACAACTACATGGCCGGGCTGTACGGCCTGAAGCTGCTCGCCGCCGCCTCGTTGCTGGGCTGCGCGGCGTTGATCTGGGTGCTCGCACGGCGCGCTCGGCCCGGCACGGAAACCCTGGCCGTCGTGCTCTTCGCGTGGAACCCCTTCGTGCTGCTGCGCGTGGTGGGCGACGGCCACAACGACCTCGTGATGATGTGCTTCGTGCTGCTCGCGCTGGAGCGAGCCAACCGCGCCAGCTGGGGGCTCGCGTTCCAGGCGATTACCGCCGCCACGCTGATCAAGTTCGGAGCGGGCCTGCTCGGCCCGCCGCTGCTGCTGTACGCGTGGCTGCACACGCCGGGCGGCACGCGCGCGCGCTTCGGGGCGCTGTGGTTGCCGCTGCTGCTCGCCGGACTGTCGCTCGTCGTCGCGTATGCGCCGTTCTGGGAAGGCGCGGCGACCTTCGAGACGGTCCGCGGCCAGACGGAGCTCACGGTCACCTCGACCGCGGAGGTGCTCGCGACGCTCATCGGCAACCACGAGGACCCCGCGCTGCAGGACGTGACGCGTATGGCCACGCGCGTCGCCTTCCTGCTCGTGTATGTACCGTTCCTGTGGTGGTCGCGCCGCAACTTCGACCAGCTGCTGATCGGTTCGTTCACGATCTTTATGCTCTACCTGATGGTCGGCTCGTCGTGGTACCGGCCGTGGTACATGCTCTGGCCGGCCGCGATCGCGGCGACACGCCCGCGCACGTGGCTCGCGCCCACGCTGCTCGCGATCACGTTCTTTGGCTCGTTCCCGGACCTCATCGAGCAGTTCCGCGGCTATTGGCCGCTGCTGAACCGCAGTCTGGACCGCATGGTCATCGCGCCGACGGCGGTGCAGTTCGTGCCGCCACTGCTCGTCTGGGTCGCCGGCATGCTGCGCTATCGCAGCTGGCGGCTCGACGTCGTGCGCTCGCGCGAGGCCGGTCCCGCGCCCGCCGGGCCCGAGGTCGCGCGCAGCGGGAACGTCACCACCGCGTGACCGGCGCGATTGCGCGGATCCGCCGTCGCCCCCACGATTCGACGGCACGACGCTGCGCCCGCTGGAGGCCGCCGATGACACCGTGGTACCTGCTCTGCGCCGCCGTCGCGCTGCTCGCGGTCGCGTGCTCGAGCGACGCGTCTGACAACGGCGCGACGGACGGCGGCACGCAGGCCGCGACCTCGAGCGCCGCGCCCGCCGGCACGCCCTCCGGCGCGAGCGCCACGCCATCCGTCGGCAACGCGCCCGGCATCCCGCCGCTCGCGGGGCCCGTACTGCAGGGCGCCAACGGACTGCAGTACATCGATGAGCTGCCCGGCACCGGCGCGGCGGTGCAGCCGGGGCAGCGCGTCACCGTGCACTACACCGGCTGGCTCACCACCGGCCGCAAGTTCGATTCGTCACGCGACCGCGGGCAGTCCTTCGCGTTCACCGTGGGCGCGCGCGAAGTCATCGCAGGCTGGGACCAGGGCGTCGCCGCGATGAACGTCGGCGGCAAGCGCCGGCTGATCCTGCCGCCGGGCCTCGCCTACGGCGCGGCCGGCCGGCCGCCCGTGATCCCCGCGAACGCCACGCTGATCTTCGACGTCGAGGTGCTCGCCGCCCAGTAGCCGCCGCCGAGGCGCTACCATGCGCCGCGCACCCCTCGCGCCCGCGCCGACACCGGAGGCCCGATGATCCACGAGCTGCGCACCTACTACGCGATGCCGGGCCGCATGGGCGACCTGCAGCAGAACTTCCGCGAACTGACGACAAAGCTGTTCGCGAAGCACGGCTTCACGCAGCTCGGCTACTGGACCTACAAGTACGGCGGCTCGAGCGACCGCCTCGTCTACCTGCTCGCATGGCCCGACGAGGCCGCGCGCGACGCCGCGTTCGCCGCCTTCCGCACCGACCCCGCGTGGGCGGCCGCGGTCGCCGCGGGGGCAGCCGCCGGCCCAACCGTCTCCGCCATCACCGCCGACCTGCTCACCCCGACCGACTTCTCCCCGGCGCGCACCCCCGGCCCGCCGTCGCCCACGCCGATGCTCTACGAGCTGCGCACCTACTACGCCGTGCCCGGCCGCATGGCCGACCTGCAGGCGCGCTTCCGCGACCACACCACACGACTCTTCGGGAAGTACGGCTTCACGCAGATCGGCTACTGGACGTACAAGTACGGCGGCACGAACGACCGCCTTGTGTACATGCTCGCGTGGCCGGACGAGGCTGCGCGCGACGCCGCGTTCCGCGCCTTCGGCGCGGACCCCGAGTGGCACGCCGCGCGCGCCGCCTCCGAGCGCGCGGGGCCGCTCGTCTCGCACATCGTCGCCGAGGTGCTGGCGCCCACCGACTTCTCGCCTGCGCCCTAGCTAGGAGGCGCCCTCGCGCGGCTCCCCCGTAAGCTCGTAGAGCCACAGCAGCGCGAACCAGAGGCCCTTCGCCGGCCGGTACGCGAGCGCGGCCGCCAACACGCCCACCGCGGCGATGCTCCACGTCGCGGGCAGCCCGGCAGCATCGAGCAGCGCCCAGCGCAGCTCCACGATCAGCAGCGCCGTGCCTGCGAGCGCCCCCGCGGCGTACCCCAGCGCGGTCGCGCCCAGCCACGCTCCGCTCTCCGTCTCGTACTGCAGGCCGCAGCGAGGGCACCGTTCGTGCAGCGTGATCGCACCGCGAAACATCGGCGCGCGGCACGCGGGGCAGCGCCCCGCGGCGCCCGCAGCGAGCGCGCGCATCGCATCGCCGGCTCCGAGCCCCGCGCGCATGGCCCTCTCGCCTCCCGTGGCTCCACCCCCGCGCCGCGTCGCCCACGAAGCCTCGCACAGGGCGCTATGATCGCGCTTCCGCGCTCCCGCCCGTGGGACGGACCGATGACACACTACCTCGTCGTGGCGCACCACACGCCGCCGGGCGCCTGCCTGGCGGACGCGCTCGCGCGCATCGCGACCGACGACGCGGGCTCCGCCTTCACGCTGCTCGTCACCGCCACGCACCCGCTGCGCGCGCTCAAGGGCCACACGCCGGAGCTCGAGGCCGCCGCCCGCGACCGCGCGGTCGTGGCGACCGCGGCGCTGCGCGCTCGTGGCATCTACCTCGCGCGAGCGTTCGCGGGCGACGGCGCAGCCGGCGTCGCGATCGGCGACGAGCTGCGGGCACACCCGGACCGTTACGACGCGATCGCGCTGGTCACGGCGCGCCCCGGAGCCCGCGCGTGGCTGCGCGGCGACGAACGCGCGCGCATCGAGGCTGGCGCCGGGCTGCCCGTGCTGCACCTCTACCCCAGCGTCGCGGACCCCTGGCGCCGCGAGCCGCGCCCGCGCCTGCGCCGCACCTCGCAGCTGTGGGCGCGCACGCGCCCGGCGGCGACCTCCGCGCCCGATGGCCCGCCGACGCGCGGCCAGCTCGTGCCAATCCTCGTGTTCGTGGCGCTGTACCTGCTCGGCGGGCTCAGCCTCGCGCTGGCGGTGAGCCCCGCGTTCTTCCTCAACGACGGCGTCGCCATCGTCGTCTACTCGCTCGTGCTCGGCGGCGTGGTGCTGCTGCTACGCAGCGAGTCCGGCTCGACGTGACCGCGCGCGGCGGTGGGCGCCGCGCCGCTCGAGGCTAGAGGATGGTCGTCTCGGACCCAGCGCGGGTGATCGACAGGTGCGACATCGGCGAGCCGGTGTCGCCCGCGCCGTGCCAGTGCGCCTCGCCCGCCGGCACGAGCACCGTGTCCCCCGAGGCGATGCGGTGCACCCCCTCCGGCGTCCCCGTCTCGCCGATCCCGGCCACGACGTAGAGCAGCTGGTCCGAGGAGTGCGCGTGCAGCCGCGTGCGCGCGCCTGCGGCGAACTGCACCACGTTCAGCGCGTAGTCGGCGCTCGTCTCAGCCGACGTGAGCGCGCGCCCCCACACCTGCCCGATGAACAGCGGCTGCCCCGTGCGCTCCGTCGTATCGCCCTCCGCGGCGTGGATCACCTGCATCTGCTCGCCCCCTCTGCTGCGGGCGCACCGCGCCCGGCTGCCGCACAATGGACTCGTGCTCGGCAGCGACAGTATCCCCCCCGGCACAGCCCGCGCGATCACGCACGTCATCTACGACATGGACGGCGTGCTGCTGGACACCGAGCCCTTCTACACGGACGCCTCGTGCACCGTCTGCGCCCGCTACGGCGTCGAGCTTCCGCCCGCGCTCAAGGCGCGGATGATCGGCCGCCCGGCCATCGACTCCGCGCGCATCCTCGTCGAGGCGCTCGCGCTGCCGATCTCGCCCGAGCGCTTCGTCGCAGAGCGCGAGGCGATCCTCGACGCGCTGTTCCCGGCCACGGAGCCCCTCCCGGGTGCGCGCGAGCTCACGGCGCACCTGCACGCGCACGGCATCCCCCAGGCGGTCGCGTCGAGCTCCGAGCAGCGGCTGTTCGCGCTCAAGACGGCGCGCCACCGCGACTGGTTCGCACGCTTCGCCCACATCGTGCTCGGCGACGACCCCGAGGTGCACGCGGGCAAGCCCGCGCCCGACCTGTTCCTCGTCGCCGCGCGCCGCCTCGGCGCCGACCCCGCGTGCTGCCTCGTGATCGAGGACGCGCCGGCGGGCGTCACGGCGGCGCTCGCCGCCCGCATGGCCGTCGTCGCGGTTCCAGACGCCGCGATGCCGCCTACGCTGTTCGCAGACGCCCACGCGGTCGTCGCAACGCTCGCCGACCTCGAGCTGGCCGCGTGGGGCCTGCCGCCGCTCGCGCCCAGCGCTTGAGCCCGCGCCGCCTGTAAGTGGCTCGGCCGCGGTCCGGAGCCGCGGCCCAGAAGACTTAGCCGCCGGGCACCTGCCACACGCGGCCCTCAGGCGGCTCGTCGGAAAGCGTCCACTGCGGCAGGCCGAAGCCGTCGCCGAGGTCCACCATCTTCAGCTGCACGCGCTTGCCGATCGCCACCTGGGCGGGGTCCTCGAACGACCCGTCCTCCTTCAGGATGTTGCCCACCAGGCGCAGCGCGCGGAACTCGGCCGGCTGCACGCTGCGGTCGCCGCCCTTGCTCACGCCGCGCTGCTCGTCGAGCTCGACGAGCGCGATCGGCGCGTCGCGGTGCGGGTAGAACGCGGGATGAATCGGCTCCGTCAGGACGAAGTACGAGTGGATCGTGCCCTTGCCGGAGACGGTCTTGTAGTCGATCTCCGTGCCCCGGCAGTCCGGGCACATCGGGCGCACCGGGTAGTGCATCATGTCGCAGCTCGTGCAGTGCGGCAGCCGCAACTGGCCGCCCGCCTGCTCCTCGAAGAACTTGCGGTTCTCGTGGTCGTTGTCCGGGATGACCACCTCGGCATCAAGCCACTTCGCCATCCGATGCTCGCTTTCCTTCGCTCGTTACGTCTCGACGATGCGGCTCGCGCTAGATTTGGTTCGTCATGATCAGCGCCGACGCGGTGGCGGGCTGCGCCCAGCCGAGGTTCATCGTGTGCTTCGGGTCGCGCAGCGCGCGACACTTGCCCTCGGAGTAGTCGTACGTGTGCTGGCCCTGCGCTGCGCCGGGGCAGTAATCGTCCACCTCGCCGCGCAGCTGGCGCACGTTCTCGATCACCATGTTCATGCCATGCGTATATGTCTCGCAGAGGTGGCCGCCCGACGTGTTGTTCGGCCGCCGCCCCCCGAGGAAGATCGTGCCGTCCGAGACGTAATTCCCGCCCTCGCCGAGCGGACAGAAGCCGTACGCCTCCAGCTGCAGCATCGCCGTGAACGTGAACGCGTCGTACGAGCCGGTTGCGTCGATGTCGTCGTGGCCCACGCCCGCGTTCGCGAAGGCGATCGGGCCGGTGTAGAAGCCGGCGACGCGGTTGATCGGGCCGTCGTTGAAGTGGTACTCGGAGCGCCACTTGTGCGCGCGTCCGGCGCTGCCCTTGATGGCCACCGGCTTGTGCTTGAGGCTCTTCGCGCGCTCCGTGTCGGTGATCACGATCGCCACCGCGTTGTCGGTCTCCACGCAGCAGTCGAGCAGGTGGAACGGCCGCGCGATGTAGCGGCTGTTCATCACGTCGTCCACGGTCAGGCGCTGCTTGTAGTACGCCTTCGGGTTGTTCGACGCGTGCTGGCTGTGCGCCACCTTGACGTGCGCGAGCTGCTCCGAGGTGGTCCCGAACTCGTACATGTGCCGCACGGCGCTCAGCGCGAAGGTGTTCAGCGGGCTCGCGATGCCATAGATGCCGGTCGCGAGGTTGCTCTGCCCCTGCATCGGCATCCACGGCGCGATCGCGCGCATGCCCGTGGCCGCATTGCCGCCCATGCGCAGGCCGGTGCGGCCGTTCATCGTGCGGTAAATGATCATGGCGTCGCAGCCGCCGGACTCCAGCACGCCGAGCGCGATCGGGATGAGCGTCTCGGTCGACGAGCCGCCGCCGCCCGTGTCGGCCTGCCAGTCGAGGCGGATGCCGACGTCCGAGCAGATCGTCTCGGAGCCGGCCGCGTCGCTGCCCGCCGCGTAGCACGTGACGCCCCAGCTCGTGGAGTCATAATCGAGCCCCGAGTCGTCGATCGCCTTGCGAATCGCCTCGGCGCCCATCGCCCGCGTGGTGCGCCCGGAGTTCCGTGAGAACTCCGTCTCGCCGATGCCGACGACCGAGTACTTGTTTCGCAGCAGGCCGCTGCCTTTGGTCACGTTGGCTCCTCCCCGCACCGTGCTCGTCGTGCGTTTGGTACCACATGGTGCTATCCGCTGCTAGCAACGATTGAGTCTGCATGCGGGGCACACGCGCCTCGGGCGCGCGTCGTTACGTCACGTGCGCGGCCGCGTCGCCGAGGTTCGAGCGCAGCTGGAGACATATCGTCCGCGTCACTACTCGGGGACGCAGCAAGCGGCTAGCGCGCGCCCGCGTTGCGACGCAGCCAGTCCAGCACGAAGGGGTTGTGCTCGCGCTCGTACGCGACGGTGGTCTCCTGCATGTGACCCGGCAGCACCAGCGTCTCCGGCGGCAGCGCGAGCAACTGGTCGCAGATGCTCGCGAGCTCCACGTCGTAGTCCCCGCCCGGCATGTCGGTGCGGCCGATCGACTCGCGGAACAGCGTGTCGCCGCTGAACAGCAGGCCCTCCTCGGCGTAGTAGCTGACGCTGCCTGGCGTGTGCCCCGGCGTGCCGAGCACGCGCAGCCGCACCCCCGCCACCTCGACGACGTCACCCGCGCGCACGTAGCCGCTGGGCGCGGGCGGCCCCTGCGCGATGTCGAGGCCCATGCGCAGCGCCCCCTCGCGCCAGCCCTCGGTGACCAGCCCCAGGTCGCCCTCGTGCAGCAGGAACGGCGCACCCGTGGCGCTGTGCACGCCGTGCACGCCCATCACGTGGTCCAGGTGGCCGTGGGAGTTCGCGATTAGCTTGATCTGCACGCCCAGGTCCCGCGCCAGCGCCAGCACCTCGTCCGGCTCGTCCCCCGGGTCGATGCAGATCGCCTCGCCCGTGCGGCGGTTGCCGACGACCCAGCAGTTCTCCTGGAACACGCCGACGACGATGCCGCGCACCATGAGCTCGTTCGCCACTTCCATGGGCCCACCTTCCCCGAGGCGCGCGCGGCGCGTCAAGCCGCGCCCGGGCCGCCCGCCCCCAGCAGCGTCCGCGCCCGCTCGAACACCCCGTCGAACATCGGCTGCGTGAGCCGGCCCGTGAATGTGTTCTGCTGGCTCGGGTGGTAGGAGCACAGCAGCGTCCGCCCCTCCGGCAGCGCCACTTCGACGCCGTGCCCGAAGCGCGGCCGCGGCCGCAGCCCGAGCAGCGACGCGACCGCCTCCGTCGCGACGCCACCAAGGGCCACGATCACGCTCCATCGCTCGAGCAGCGCGAGCTCGCGCGCGAGGTACGGCGCGCACGCCGCACGCTCGTCCGGCGTCGGGCGGTTCGCCGGCGGCGCGCAGCGCACGGACGCGGTCACGTACGCATCGCGCAGTTCCAGCCCGTCGTCGCGCGCAGTGCTCTCCGGCTGGTTCGCGAAGCCCGCGCGGTGCAGCGCGCCGTACAGCCAGTCGCCCGAGCGATCGCCCGTGAAGATGCGCCCTGTGCGATTGCCCCCGTGCGCCGCCGGCGCGAGCCCGACCACGACCAGCCGCGCGCGGGGATCGCCAAAGCCGGGCACCGGCCGGCCCCAGTACTGCTGCGTGCGATAAGCCGCGCGGCGCTCACGCGCGACCTGCGTGCGCCACTCGACGAGCCGCGCGCAACGCTCGCAGGCGACAACCTCGGCGGTGAGCGCCGCGAGCTGCGTCGCGGCGGCGTGCTGGTTCCCCATTACTCGCCTCCGTCATGCGCGCGGCGTTCGTCTCCCCGCCACTGACCTTGCTCGTCAGCTCAGCGCGGACTAGAGTCGCCACCTCGTCCGCATGATGCGGCGCGCGGGACGGGCACGACAGCGCGCGTCTCCGAACGCGACGCGCGCGCGGTTGACAGCGCAGCAGTCTCGCCGACAACATCGGCGGCCGGGACGCGCAGGGACGCGCGGCCGTGGCGAAGGCACTCGGGGCGGGGCGTGACGCCATCGCAGGCGCGCGTCCTCCGCGAGCGCCACGCAGGGTGGGGTGGCATGACGAGTACCGCGCACGCGCTCGTCCTCGCGGTCGATGACGACCCGAACATCCTCAAGCTGCTGCGCTCGGAGCTGGTCGGCCAGGGCCTCCAGGTGATCACCGCCGGAAACGGCGCAGACACGCTGCGGCTCGCGGAGGAGCAGCACCCCGACCTGATCGTGCTCGACGTGATGCTGCCCGACATCTCGGGGCTCGAGGTGATGCGCCGGCTGCGCGAGCGCACCACCACCCCGATAATCCTGCTCACCGGCAAGGGCACGGACGGCGACAAGATCCGCGGCCTGCTCCAGGGTGCTGACGACTACCTGACCAAACCCTTCAACCCCGAAGAGTTGAGCGCGCGCGTCTACGCGATCCTGCGCCGCGCGCGCCACACCGACGACCCCACCGGCGCCAATCGCGTCACCGTGGACGACCTCGAGATCGACCTCGACCGCCGCGTCGTGCGGCGCGCCGGCAAAATGATCGCGCTCACCCGCACGGAGTGGAACCTGCTGCAGCAGCTGGCGAGCAACGCCGGCAAGGTGCTCGCCAGCGCGGAGATCCTCAGCAAGGTGTGGGGCCCTGAGTATCGCGACGACCTGCAGTACCTGCGCGTGTGGGTGTCGCGGCTGCGCTCAAAGCTCGAAACCGACCATGCGCACCCGCTGATCAAGACGTTCCGCGGCGTCGGCTACATGTTCGACGGCGCCGCGATGCGCGAGGCCGCGCCGCCGCCCGCGCCTCGGCCCCCGCACGCCAGCGCGCCGCCCCGCTCCAGCGCCACGCCGCACCCACGACGCACGCCCGAGCGCTGACGCGAGCGCCCCGCGGCGGCCGCAGGCGGCGGCCTCACGCCGGCTCGACGGCGTGGCCCCCGAACTCGCGGCGCAACGCCGCGAGCAGCCGCAGCGCAAACGCGTCGGCGTCGCGCGACGCGAACCGCGCGTAGAGCGCGGCGCTGATCGCGGGCGCGGGGACGCCGCGCTCCACTGCCTCCTGCACCGCCCAGCGGCCCTCGCCCGAGTCCGCGACCGCGCCGCGCAGCCCGCGCAGCTCCGGATCCGCCGCGAGCGCCCGGCCGACCAGCTCGAGCAGCCACGAGCGCACAACGCTGCTCTGCCCCCACAGCGCCGCCACCCCGCCGAGGTCGATCGGCGCGTCGAAGGCGCGCAGCAGCGCGAAGCCCTCGGCGTACGCTTCCATCAGACCGTACTCGATGGCGTTGTGGACCATCTTCACGTAGTGGCCCGCGCCCGCAGGCCCAACGTGCGCGAAGCCGGCGGGCTCCGCGAGCGCCGCCCACAACGGCCCGAGCGCGGCCACCGCCGCCTCCGCGCCCCCGGCCATCACGCAGTAACCACCCTCCACGCCCCACACGCCGCCCGACACGCCCGCATCGACGAACGCGATGCCGCGCTCCGCCAGCGCCGCCGCCCGCGCCTGCGCAGCGCGGTAGTGGCCGTTCGCGCCGTCCACGAGCGTGTCGCCCGGCGCCAGCAGCGCGCTCAGCACCTCGACGGCCTGCGCGGTCGCCTCCCCCGCGGGTAGCATCAGCCACACCACGCGCGGCGGTGCGAGCACCTCGACGAGCTCCGCGAGCGCCGCCACGTCACTGCGCGTGGCGTCCAGGTCGTCCGCCACCACCGTGTGGCCCGCGCGCTCCAGCCGCGTGCGGATGCCGCCCCCCATCCGTCCCATCCCCACCAGCCCGATGCGCATCGCCACCGCTCCCGTCCCCGTCGCTCGCCCTCGCAGCCGCAGCGATACTGCCCCGCCCGCCCGCCGCGCGCACGCGAGGCTTGCGCCGCGCATCCCGAGCCCGCATCGTGGCGCGGGCGTCCGCCCCTCGCGCGCCTGCGCGACACCCACGCACGATACGAGGAGGAACCCCCGGTGGCCGACGGTCTCTTGCTGCTCCACGCCTTCCCGCTCGACGCCTCGATGTGGGAGCCCCAGCGCACCGAGTTCGCTGGCGCGCTCCCCGTCGTCGCGCCCAACGACCCCGGCTTCGGCGGCGAGGCGGCGGCCGCAGGCCACACGATGACGATGGAGGCCGCCGCCGACGCCGCGCTGCGCGCGCTCGACGTCGCGGGCGTGCAGCGCGCGTGCGTCGTCGGCCTGTCGATGGGCGGCTACGTCGCGCTCGCCTTCCTGCGCAAGTATCCGGACCGCGTGTGCGGGCTCGTGCTCGCGAACACGCGCGCCGACGCCGACGACGACGCGGCCAAGGAGCGCCGCGCCGGCCTCGCCGGCCGGCTGCGCAGCGAGGGCAACGGCTTCCTCGCCGACTCGCCGCCGCCGCTGCTCTCGCCCGGCGCGCCGGAGCCGCTCTGGCAGCGCGCGCGCGACACGATCCGCCGCCAGCCCGCCGAGGCGATCGCCGCCGCCGC
>CAMDBZ010000019.1 GCA_945889565.1 Thermoflexus hugenholtzii JAD2
CTTCCGCGTGCCGCCGTCCGAGATCCGCCGCGTGTTCGGCGAGGGCGCGCGCCGTCGCCTCGGCTCCGGCGCGCCCACCGCGCTCTCCGGCCTCGTGCCGCCGAGCGCGCAGCTCTCGTTCCTGGCGTGGACCACCACGCCGTGGACGCTGCCCGGCAACAGCGCGCTCGCCGTGAACGCCGACGCCGAGTACGCGCTCGCGGCCGTCGGCGACGAGCGCCTCGTCGTCGCGCTCGCGCGTGTCGCCGACGTGCTCGGCCCCGACGCGCGCACGCTCGCTGTGCTGCATGGCCGCGACCTCGTCGGCATGCGCTACGAGCCGCTGTACGACGCCGGCGCGTGGTCCGGCGTACAGCCGCGCGTCTTCCGCGACGGCCGCTGGCAGCCGCCGCTCGACGACACGCCGCTCCCCGAGCGCCGCGTCGTGGCCGCCGACTTCGTGGCCACCGACGACGGCAGCGGCATCGTGCACATCGCGCCCGCGTTCGGCGAGGACGACCACCAGCTCGGCCGCCGCGAAGGGCTGCTGTTCCTGCAACCCGTGTCGACGTCCGGCCGCATGATCGGCGGCCCGTGGGACGGCGTGTTCGTGAAGGACGCCGACCCCGCGATCACGCGCGACCTCGACGCGCGCGGCCTGCTCTGGCGCGAGGCGCGCATCCGCCACACCTACCCGTTCTGCTGGCGCTGCGACGCGCCGGTGCTCTACTACGCCAAGCCGAGCTGGTACATCCGCACCACCGCCGTGCGCGACGCGCTCATCGCCGGCAACGCGCGCATCCACTGGGTGCCGGAGCACATCCGCGACGGCCGCTTCGGCGAATGGCTCGAAGGCAACGTGGACTGGGCCGTCTCGCGCGAACGCTACTGGGGCACGCCGCTCCCGCTGTGGGCCTGCGCCGAGTGCGGCACTGTCGACTGCATCGGCTCGTACGCCGAGCTGCGCGCACGCAGCGGCGCCGCCGACGAGATCGCGGACCCGCATCGCCCGTACATCGACGCTGTCACGATCGCGTGCGCGTGCGGCAGCACGATGCGCCGCGTGCCCGAGGTCGCCGACGCGTGGTTCGACTCCGGCGCGATGCCGTACGCGCAGTGGCACTACCCGTTCGAGCACGCCGACACGTTCGCGTCGCGCTTCCCCGCCGACTACATCTGCGAAGCCGTCGACCAGACTCGCGGCTGGTTCTACACGCTGCACGCGCTCGCGACGCTGCTGCATCGCACCGAAGACGTGCCCGACAGCCTCGCCTACTGCAACGTGATCTGCCTCGGCCACATCCTCGACGGCGACGGCCTGAAGATGTCGAAGTCGCGCGGCAACGTCGTCGACCCGTGGACCGTGCTCGACGAGCACGGCGCCGACGCGCTGCGCTGGTACCTGTACACCGCCTCGCCGCCCGGCAACTCGCGCCGCTTCTCCACCGAGCTCGTCGGCGAGACCTCGCGCCGCTTCCTCGCCACGCTCTGGAGCACCTACTCGTTCTTCGTCACCTACGCGAACATCGCAAACTTCGACCCGAGCAGCGCTCCCAACAACGCAGGGCCGCCGCTCGACGCGCGCAGCGAGCTCGATCGCTGGGTGCTCGGCGAGCTCGCGAGCACCGTGCTGCTCGTCACCGCGGGCCTCGACGCGTACGAGCCCGCCGACGCCGCCCGCCCGATCGAGACGTTCGTCGAACAGCTCTCCAACTGGTACGTGCGCCGCAGCCGCCGCCGCTTCTGGAAATCGGACGACTCCGCCGACACGCAGGCCGCGCTCTGGACGCTCTACGAGTGCCTCGTCACCGTCACGCGCCTGCTCGCGCCCTTCACCCCCTTCGTCGCCGAGGAGCTGCACCGCAACCTCATCGCCGGCAAGCTCCCCGGCGCGCGCGACTCCGTGCACCTCGACGACTGGCCGAGCGATCCGGATGTGGGAATCGAGACCATCTCGCTCGCCGAGCTTGCCCAGCTCGGTTCCCGCACGCTTGGGACTGTCGGTGCTCGAGCCGCGCGAATCGCATTCGCTGGCACTACGGACTCTGGGTACGCGAGCCACGTCCACGCATTCGTGGATAGGGGGCATCTGACGATCGCGGACGCGCATACGGTGCTGATGCGGTTCGTACCAGGCGCACTGATCGACGACCAAGTGCGCACCAACGCGGAGCTCGTACAACGCCTCGTGTCGCTCGGACGCGCCGCGCGTCAGCAGGCGAACGTGCGCGTGCGCCAGCCGCTCGCCGAGCTCGTCGTCGTCGTGCGCACCGGCGAGGAGCGCGCCGCCGTCGCGCGCTTCGCCGACGAGATCGCCGACGAGCTCAACGTGAAGCGCGTCACTGCCGGCGACGGCGCCGACCCGCGCCTCAGCTACACGCTGCGCCCCAACCTGCCCGTGCTCGGCCCGCGCTTCGGCCGCGAGCTCGGCGCCGTGCGGGCCGCGCTCGCCGAGGCCGACCCCGCGGCCGTCGCCGCGCACATGCGCGCCGGCGAGCCGCTCGGCGTCCCCGGCTTCGAGCTCACCGCCGCCGACGTGCTCGTCGCCGTCGCCGCCGTCCCCGGCTGGGCCGCCGCCGAGGAAGCCGGCTACGTCGCGCTGCTCGACACCACCCTGACCCCGGAGCTCGCCGCCGAGGGCCTCGCCCGCGAGCTCGTACGCCGCCTCCAGGAGCTCCGCCGCGAGGCCGGCCTCGATGTGACGGACCGCATCCGCGTCGCCTGGCAGGGCGACGTCGCCGTCGCCGCCGCGATCGAGGCCCATCGTGCCCACATCGAAGGCGAAGTACTGGCGCTCGCGCTCGCCCCCGGCGACCCTGCCGCCCTCGGCCAGGCCGCTCACGCCGCCACCGCCACCCTCGACGGCCACACGGTCACCCTCGCCCTTATCCGCGCCTGACGCCCCCCTCTCGCCGTTCCAACTCCCCCTCGCCCCGCCACGCGGGGAGAGGGGGCCGGGGGGTGAGGGTGCCCGCTGCGCGTGTGTTCCCTCCTACAGCGCTGCGCGTAACGTCCGATACTCGAACTGTTAACCCAGTCCTTACGTGAAAGGTGTCACAAGCCGCTTGCGCCCGCTCCACCGGCGTTCAACACTGGATCAGGAGGCGGGCAAGGGTGAAGGC
The DNA here is from genome assembly GCA_945889565.1 of Thermoflexus hugenholtzii JAD2. Taxonomy (GTDB): domain Bacteria; phylum Chloroflexota; class Dehalococcoidia; order UBA2979; family UBA2979; genus SHYP01. The sequence goes on from CAMDBZ010000019.1 coordinate 3,102, forward strand.
CCGGGCCGCTACGTTTCGTTTCGAGAGGACCCGATTCGATGGAAGCAAACCGCTACTACAGTCGCCTTGTGATGGTCGGTCGGCGCAACACGCCGATCATGCGCGAAGCCAGCACCGATCTGCTGCGCGCGCTCTCGGCCACGTTCGTCCCCTTCGCCTAACCGCGAAGCTGTCGAGCAACACGCAGAACGGGGCGCCCGCAACGGCGCCCCGTTCTGCATTCGTTCGAGGCGCGTGAAACCGTGCGCCAGAGCGAGCGCCCAAACTAGCGCGCTGAGTCGAGCACGAACTCGTCGATTTCGGTCCCGATTACTTCGCCCTTGCCCAGCAGTTCGTCGTCCGCGAAGCGCCGCGCCTCCTCGGCCAGCCGCCGCGCCGTCGCCAGCTCCTCCGACACCGTCGCAAAGCCGATCTCCGCGCGCTGCAGCTCGTCCTGCAACCCCACCTCCGCCGCCGCCACGTTGAGCCGTGAGCGCAGCCGCTCGACGAGCGAGCGTACGACCGCGCGCTTCTCCTTCAGCGACGTCACGCCCGGCAGGTGCAGGCTCAGCAGCACCGCCACCACGGCCATCGCGCGCGCCTACAGCAACCGCGGCGCGTTCGACGCAGGCGGTTGCGCGCTCGGCCCGGTCGGCAGCCCGCCGCCACCCGCAGGCGACCCCGGCAACGCGCCCCCGCGCGCGAACGAAAGCGCCTGCGCCGAACCCGCTCCCGGCCCGCCCCACGCCGCCGCCGCGTCGCGCGGTTCGTCTGCCTGCACGCGCACCGCCGGAGCCGCCGCCGCTACGCCCTCCCACGGTTCGCCCGCCTCCAGCGCCAGCTGCACACCCTGCTCCGTCAGCGCCATCCGCTCCGCCAGCTCCGCCGGCAGCGCCGGCAGGTCCGCCGCGCGCTCCAGTCCGAAGTACTCAAGGAAGCGCTGCGTCGTCGCGAACAGCGCCGGACGCCCCGGCCCGTCCGCGCGCCCCACCGCGTCGATCAACCCGCGCGCGCGCAGCGTGTCCACCGCGCCGTCGCTGTTCACCCCGCGCACCGCCTCCACCACCGCGCGCGTCACCGGCTGCCGGTACGCGACGATCGCCAGCGTCTCCAGCGCCGCCGTTGAGAGCCGCCGTCCCGCCTCGATGCCCAGAAACTGCTCGATCGCCCACGCCGCCTGCGGCGCCGTCACGAGCTGCACACCCTCTGGTCCTCGCTGGAGGCGCAGCCCGCGCCCGCGCAACGTCTCCGCCAGCGCCTCGAGCGCCGGCCCGAGCTGCCGCCGCGTCACGCCCAGCGCGCGCGCCAGCGCCGCTTCCTCCACCGGCCCATCCGCCACGAACAGCAGCGCCTCCAGCAGCTGCGGCAGCTGCTCGACCGCTGCGCCGCCCGCCCGGGGCTCGTCCTCTGCGGCGTTCTCTGTGGCGTCCTCTGTGGCGTCGAGGCCCTCCGGCGCGTTCGCACGGTCGATCGGCTCGACCTCGTCGCGCGGCTCGGCCTGCTCGACCGCCTCGACGCGCGCCGCGTCCTCCGCGGCCCGCTCATCCAGCACTGCCTCGGTCGTCATCGTCTCAGGCATCATTCAGTGCCTCACGCATCGCTGCCCTACGCGTCACTGCGCCGTGGGTGCATCAGCAGCTCCTCGTACCGCAGCTCGATCGCCACCGGCCCGGCCAGCCGCACGCCCGCCTGCGCCACCAGCACGGACTGCACCGTCGCCTCCGCGGCGCGAGCCGTCTCCGCCAGCCGCGCGTCCGGCGCTACCAGCAGCTGCGCCGCCACCTCCGCGCCCCGCCGCTGCCGGTTCCGCACCCACACGCGCGCCTCCAGCACATCGCCGCGCGCCTCCAGCGCATCGCGGGCCCACGCCGCCAGATCGGCTACCGGCATCGTCCCACGCGCATCCGCCACGCGCACCGGCCGTCGCCCGGAGACCGCGCGCGCCCACGCACCCACCACGCCGAGCGCGCCCAGCGCCGCGAGCGCCACCGTCACGATCGCGCGCCCCGCCGGCCCGTTCTCGCGCTCCGCCCACGCCACCGCATCGCGCGCCGCGCTCAGCGCGGGCTCGCTCGCCAGCCACGTGACCGCGATCGCCGCCCCCGCGCACGCTGCCAGCGCCCACGCGAGCGCGTACGCCGCGCGTCCCTCGCGGCTGCGCCCCGCCCCGTCGACGCCTGTCGCTCGCGCCGTGGCGTGTCGAGCGGACTGCCCCGCTGACGCGGCATGCTCCGATCTGCGCACGAGTGTCCCGTTTCGAGCGCGGCCGCCTCGCGCGTCCGTCGCCCCGCCCGCCTGTACCATGCCGCCTGTGATCGTCGATGTCCACACGCACGCCTTCCCGCCGCGCATGATCGCTGCGCGCGCCACCCTCGCCGCGCACGATGCCGGCTTCGCTGCGCTCTACGCCAACCCCCGCGCCCGCATGGCCACCGCCGAAGACCTGCTCGCCGCGATGACTGCCGCGCGCGTCGACCATGCCGTCGTCGCCGGCTTCTGGTGGCGCGACCCGGCGCTCGCCGCCGAGCACGCGCACTACCTGCTCGACGCCGCGCGCGCCGCGAACGGGCGCCTGCTGCCGTTCGTCCCCGCCGCCGGCTGCGACGAAGCGGCGCTGCGCGCGCTCGTCGCGCGCGGCGCGCGCGGCGTCGGCGAGCTGCGCACCGACGCGCTCGATGCCGACGCCCTCGCGAACCTCGGCCGCGCCGCCGCGGCGCTCGACCTGCCGCTGCTCGCGCACTGCAGCGAGCCCGTCGGCCACCACTACGGCGGCAAGACCGGCGGCTTCACGCCGGGCGCGCTCTGGGACTTCCTGTGCGCGCACCCGCACGTGCGCGTGATCGCCGCGCACTGGGGCGGCGGCCTGCCGTTCTACGCGCTCATGCCCGAAGTGCGCGCCGTACTCGATCGCGATCGCCTCGCCTTCGACAGCGCCGCGTCCCCGCTGCTCTACGACCCCGCCGTGTTCGCCGGCGTCGCACAGCTCGCCGGCCCCGCGCACGTGCTGTGGGGCTCCGACTTCCCGTTGCGCGACCAGGCCGCCGACCGCGCCGCCGTCGAGGCCGCCCTGCCCGACACGACACCGCCGGATGCAACGCTGCGCGCCGCCGTGCTCGGCGACAACGCCGCGCGCCTGCTCCGGCTCCCGCCCCGTGCCGATGCGCCGCCGTCCGTACAGCGCTGACGCCGCGCGCTCAGGCACCACGCGTGCGCCTGTTCATCGCCATCGAGTTGCCCGACGCGTGGCGCGCCGCCGCTGACGCCGCGCGCGCCGCACTGCTCGCGCAGCCCACGCTGCCGCCCGTATCGCCGCTCGCACTCCGCTGGGTCGCGCCCGCGCGGCTGCACGTCACGCTGCGCTTCCTCGGGGACGTCCACGCCGCGACGCTCGACCCCCTCATCGCCGCACTCGTCGAACGCGTCCCGCCCATCGACGCTGCACTCTCGCTCGCGCCCGCCGGCCTCTTCGGCGGCCCGGCCGGCGCGCACACCGTCTGGCTCGGCGTGCGCGACGACGAAGCCGCGCTCGCCGCGCTCGTCGCGCGCATCGAGGACGCCGTGAGCGCCGCCGGCCTGCCGCCCGACCCGCGCCCGCTGCGCGCGCACCTCACGCTCGCGCGCGTGGCGCCACACGCCACCCGCGCAGAGCGCCGCGCGATCGCGCACGCCGTCGCACAGCTCGACCCGCCTCCCGCACACGCGACACACGTCCGCGCGATCACGCTCGTGCGCTCGCACCTCGGTGCCCCTCCGTACCCCATGGCGCGCTACGAGCCGCTCGCGCGCATCGCCTGAGGCCGCACGCGCGACCACGCTGCTACCATCGTGCCGCCGGCGCAGGCGCTACAGTCTGCTGGAGGTAGTCCCCATGAAGCAGCTCACCGGCGAGTTCAACATCACCGGCTGGGACGAGCACACATACAGCGAGCGCGACCCGGGCAAGCTGACGCGAGCCAGCGTCACCTACGACTGCGCGGGCGGCATCGCGGGCCACGGCAGCGCCGAATGGCTCATGTGCTACCGCGAGGACACGACCGCCGACTTCGTCGGCCTGCAGACCATCGAGGGCACGCTCGACGGCCGCAGCGGAAGCTTCGTTGTGAGCTCGGTCGGCACGTTCGATGGCACGCAGGCCGGCGGCCAATGGACCGTGCTCGCGGGATCGGGACGCGGCGGACTGGCCGGCATCACCGGCGACGGGGCGTTCCAGGCTCCACACGGGTCGCCGGCGTCGTTCCGGCTCTCGTACGAGCTCGCGTAAGCGCTGTGCACGTTGCGCGCGGCACCAATCGAGGCGCTTGCCCGCAGGTGTACGCTTGATGCATGAGGCCGTTCGCGCGCACACCGCGCAACGTACCGCGCCACCACGCGCTCAACCGCGCTCCACGGAGTGCGGGACTGCACGACGTAACTGCATCCGCGCACCACACCACCACCCCGAATCACCCGAGCAACACCGCGGTGCCGCACACCGTGGCGCCTTCGTCGTTTCACGGCACAGCGAACACGGGAAAGAGGTGACGACATGGACTCCGGCATGATCGGCAAGCTCGCGAAAGCACACCGCTACGCCGACGAGCCTGAGCGCTTCCGCATCGCGCAGCTCGAGGTCGCCGTGCACGGCGACAACAGCGATCACACCATCACGCTCGCCGATGGCCGCTGGCACTGCGACTGCGAGTTCTTCGGCACGCACCGCGCGTGCGCGCACACCATGGCGCTCGAGCGCGTGCTGGACGCCATGCTGCCGCAGTCCGTGCGCGCCGCCGTCGCCTAGCCGCGCGGCCCGCACGCGCTACGGCTCGTAGCGCCCCAGCACCAGCACCGCGTTCTGGCCGCCGAAGCCGAACGAATTCTTCATCACCGTGCGCACGTCTGCGCGCCGCGCGTACAACGGCACGTAATCGAGATCGCAGCCCTCGCCCGGATGCTCCAGGTTCACCGTCGGCGCGATCGTGCCGGTACGCAACGTCTGCACCGCAGCCACCGTCTCCACGCCGCCCGCCGCGCCCAGCAAGTGCCCCAGCTGCGACTTCAGCGCCGTCACCGGCAGCGCATACGCGCGCTCCCCGAAGACCGCCTTCAGCGCCCGCGTCTCCGCCACGTCGCCCAGCTCCGTCGCCGTCGCGTGCGCGGACACGTAGTCGATCGCCTCCGGCGTGAGCGCCGCGTTCGCAAGCGCTGCGCGCATCGCGCGCGTCGCGCCGTTGCCGTCTTCCGGCGGCGCCACCAGGTACAGCCCGTCCGCGCTCACGCCGTAGCCCAGCACCTCCGCCAGCGGCTCCGCCCCACGCGCTTGCGCGTGCTCGAGCGCCTCGAGCACCAGCATGCCCGCCCCCTCCGCCGGCGCGAAGCCGTCCCGATCGCGGTCGAACGGCCGCGATGCGCGCTCCGGCGTGTCGTTGAACCCCGTCGTCAGCGCGCGCATCGCGCAGAACGCCGCCAGGCCCAGCTCGCTGATCCCCGCCTCCGTGCCGCCCGCGATCATCACGTCCGCCGCGCCGCGCCGGATCACCTCCACCGCGTCGCCGATCGCCTGCGTGCCCGCCGCGCACGCCGTCGTCACCGTGTTCGTATACCCCAGCAGCCCCAGCTGGATCGTCACGTTCGCCGCCGGCATGTTCGGCAGCATCCGCGCCATCAGCAGCGGATCGACCTTCGACCCGCCGCGCGCGACCAGCGTGCGCATCGCCTGCTCCGTGTCCACCATGCTGGACCCGCCCGTCCCGCACACCATCCCGGCGCGCGTGCGGTCCAGGCCCTCCAGCGTCAGCCCCGCCTGCGCCACCGCCTGCCGTGCCGCCGCCACCGCGAGCTGCGACGCGCGCGCCATCCGCCGCGCATCCTTGCGATCCATGTGCTCCGCCGCCTCGAACCCCTGCACCTCGCCGCCCACCTGGCACGGGTAGCCCGTCGGGTCGACCAGCGTCAGCCGGGCGAGGCCGGACTCACCCGCCGTCGCGCGCGTCCACAGCTCGTCCACCGAGTTGCCCAGCGGCGAGAACACACCCATGCCGGTGATCACCACCCGCCGCCGCCCGTTCGTCCCCGCTGCCATCCCCGCCGCCTTCCGCGCGCGCCCCTAGCGTAGCCCCAGCGCGCGGTCCCCCGCGATCCCCAGCACTAGCTCGCGCGCCTCCGACACCGTGTACAGGCTCCCGGCCACCACCACGCAGCCTCGCTCACCGGCCAGCGCCCGCGCCAGCTCCAGCCCCGCGCGCACGTCCGCCGCCCGCTGCACGTCCGCCCCCGCTGCGCGGAACGCCTCCGCCACCGCCGCCGGGTCCTCCGCGCGCCCGGAGGCCGGCGTCACCACCACCACCTGTTCGCCCGCCACGCCGAGTGCCCCCGCGATCGCGTCGACATCCTTGCCCGACAACAGCCCCACGAGGAACACCCGCGGCCGCGGCAGCGCCAGTTCACGCGCCGCCTCCGCGAAGCGCTTCGCCGCGAGCGGCGTGTGCAGCCCGACGAGAATCCCCAGCGGCCGGCCCGCCACCACCTCGAACCGCCCCGGCCAGCGCACGCCCGCCAGCCCCTGCACCACCGCCGCCGCCGGCAGCTCCGCGCGCCCCTCGGCCGGCCCCGCCGCCGCCCACGCCAGCTCCGCGGCGCGCACCGCGGCCGCCGCGTTCTCCAGCTGGTGCGCGCCCAGCAGCGGCAGCTTGAGCGCGCGATACGTCCGCACCGGGGTACGCAGGTCGAACGTCTGGCCCTCCAACGTCTGGCTCAGCGGCCGCAGCGCGCACTCCTCCGGCACCTCGTGCAGCGTCGCGCCCACCGCCGCTACGTGCTCGCGCACCGCGTCCAGCGCGCTCGCGCGCATCGGCGCGACGACCACCGCGCACGGCCCCCGCACGATGCCCGCCTTCTCCCGCGCGATCGCGGCGTACGTGTCGCCGAGGATCTCCGTGTGCTCCAGGTCGATCGGCATGATCACCGCCACGTGCTTCTGTGCGACCGCATTCGTGGTGTCGAGTCGCCCGCCCAGCCCCACCTCCAGCACCTGCCAGTCGCAGCCCGCCTCCGCCCCCGCCAGCCACCCCGCCACCGTCAGCAGCTCGAAGTACGACCACGCCGCTACCGCCGCGTCGTCCAGCAACCGCTCAACGATCGCCGCGAACGCCGCGTACCCCAGCGGCGCACCGTCGATCGCGATGCGCTCCCGCGCCTGGTGCAGGTCCGGCGACGTCAGCAGCAACGTGTGCGTCCCCGCTGCGCGCAGGATCGACTCCACCATCGCGGCGGTCGAACCCTTACCCTTCGACCCCGCCACGTGCACCGTGTGCCGCCGGTCCGGCCGCCCGATCCCATCGAGGTACGCGTTCACGTGATCGATGCGGAAGCGCCGCGCCTCGTTCGGGTCGCCCGTCCGCTCAAAGCCCCCGCGCCCCAGCAGCCGCCGCATCGCGTGGACGTACGCGTGGAGCTCGTGGTCGTTCGTCACGGCGAGAGTGTAGCCACCCCCGCCGCGCCGAGCAGCCCCGACGCCGCCTCTGCGCGTGCTACCGTCGCGCCGCGAGCGAACGGCGGCCAGCGCATGAGGAACCCGAGCGACGCCTGGACCGGCGGCGGCAGCCAGTTCGTGACCGACATGGGCATGCGCTACCTCGAGGTCACCGCCGAGCACGCCACCGCCGAGCTCGCCATCGAAGACCGCCACAAGACGCCCGTCGGCGCAATCCACGCCGGCGTGCTCGTCGGCGTCGCCGACAGCACCGCCACCGCCCTCGCCATCACCGCGCGCAGCGCCCTCGAGGGTGGCGACGCCAGCTTCCTCGTCGCCATCGATCTGCACGCGGTGTTCCTCGCCAACCAGCAGGGCGGCACCATCCGCGCCGAATCGCGCCTCGTGCGCGCCGGGCGCCGCGTCGTCGTCGTGCGCACCGTCGTGACCGGCGACGCCGGCCGCACCCTCTGCGAAGTCACCACCACCCACGTCCCCGGCTAACTGCCCAGCCCGCTCACCCCCCGACTCCCCCTCGCCCCGTCCCGGGGAGAGGGGGAGTCGGGGGGTGAGGGTCCGCCGTCCCGACGAGCGCGACCCCGAGCTTGGGCCCGCCGCGGATGAGCACCCCGCCCGCGCGTGCTACCTTCCCGCTCGTGGCGAACGAACGAGCCCGCCCCACCTGGCGTCCCGCCGCCCAGCTCCGCGCGGAAGGCCTGCCCGCCGAGCCGCTCAGCGCCCTCGACGGCGCCGCCGTCGGCGACGACGTCACGCTCGCGCTCTCGCTCGGTCCCCGCAACTCCGTCGGCGCCCGCTACTTCCGCTGCTACCTCACGTCCCCGCTCGGCGCCACCGCGGAGCCCGTCGTCTTCGGCATGCAGAACAGCGGCCCCTACCCCGGCTACAACTGGGTCGAAGTGATCGCCTACGCCAGCCTGCTGAGCATCGCCGCCCCGGACGCCGCGCCGCGCGCCGTCGAGGTGCCGCCCGCCGTCGAGCGACGCATCTTCGAGCAGCTCGCGACACTCATCCCCCCGGGCGGCCACCTCATGGCCGAGTACGACTCCCCCGCGCGCACCAGCACCGCGCGCGCCCTCGCCGCCCGCGTGCCCCCGCTCGCCACCCCGCTCGGCGCGCTGCTCCACGCCGTCGGTTGCGGCGACGCCTTCCGCGACTGGTACATCTCCGAAGGCGGCCGCGAGGGCCCGCGCAAGCTCCAGGGCTTCCGCGCCCTCGACGCCGACCATGCGCGCCGCCGCGGGCTGGAGCAGCTCGTCGCCCTCGAAGCGTTCATCGCCTCCCCCGCAGACCTCGACTGGGGCATCCAGTCGCTCTGCCGCCCGCTCGCCCGGGCCGCTATCGCCGAGCTCAGCGAGCGCTTCACGCCGTAGCGCCCGCTCGCGGTTTGACCCGCTCGCGCCCGCGCCGCTACGATTCCGGAGGCCTGGCCCGCCCTCGACCACCACGATTGCTACACGTGCCGTCGCGGACGGCCCCGTATGCTGCGAGCGACGCCGCCGCGGCCGCGTTGGCCGCCCCTGGCGCGCACCTGACCCCCGCCCCGCATCGAGCACCCGGAAGGACTGGCCGTGCCGCAAACCCTGAGCGTGATCAAGGCAGACATCGGCGGGTACGTCGGTCACTCCGCCATGCACCCGGAGATCCTCGCGCACGGTGAGGAATCGCTCGCCCGCGCCGTGCAGTCCGGCCTGCTCATCGACGGCCACGCCTCCTCCTGCGGCGACGACCTCTTCCTCATCATGTCGCACGAGCGTGGCGAGAACGCCGAGGAAATCCACAAGCTCGCCTGGGACACCTTCACCTCCGGCACCGACATCGCGAAGCGCCTGCACCTCTACGGCGCCGGCCAGGACCTGCTCGTCGATGCCTTCTCCGGCAACATCCGCGGCGCCGGCCCCGGCTCCGCCGAGCTCGAGCTCGAAGAGCGCCCGTCCGAGCCGATCATCGTCTACATGGGCGACAAGACCTCCGCCGGCTCGTTCAACCTGCCCTTCTACAAGATGTTCGCGGACCCCTTCAACACCGCCGGCCTCGTCATCGCCGAGTCGCTGCACGACGGCTTTGCGTTCGAGGTGCACGACGTCAAAGAGCACAAGAAGATCGTGCTCAGCTGCCCCGAAGAGATGTACGACCTGCTCGTCTTCATCGGCTCGCCCGCGCGCTACGCCATCAAGCGCGTGATCGCGCGCTCCACCGGCGAGGTCGCCGCCGTCTCCTCCACTGACAAGCTCTCGCTCATGGCCGGCCGCTACGTCGGCAAGGACGACCCCACCGCCGTCGTCCGCTGCCAGGGCGCCTTCCCCGCCGTCGGCGAAGTGCTCGAGCCGTTCACCACCGCCTGGACCGTCGAGGGCTTCATGCGCGGCTCACACTACGGCCCGTGGATGCCCGTCTCGCGCGCACAGGCCACCCCCAGCCGCTTCGACGGCCCGCCGCGTGTCGTCGCGCTCGGCTTCCAGCTCGCCGACGGCAAGCTCATCGGCCCGCGCGACATGTTCGACGACCCCGGCTTCGACAACGCCCGCGCCGAGGCCAACCGCGTCGCCGACTACCTGCGCAAGCACGGCCCCTTCGAGCCCCACCGCCTCCCCCTCGACGAGATGGAGTACACGACGATGCCCGCCGTCGCCGCCAAGCTCTCCAGCCGCTGGGCGGCGATCTAGCCGCGGCGCGCAGCCGCCCGATGGAGCCCCGCCTCAGCCTCGTCACGCTCGGCGTGCGCGACCTCGATCGCGCACGCCGCTTCGACTGCGACGGCCTCGGCTGGCCCGCCACAGCCGGCGGCGACGCCGCTGCCGGTGAAGGTGGGGTCGCGAGCGTCCCGGGCGAGGTCGTCTTCCTGCGCACCGGCGGCGTCGTGCTCTCGCTGTTCGGCCGCGACGCGCTCGCTGCCGACGCCGGCGTCGAGGCGATGGGCGGCGGCTTCGCCGGCATCGCGCTCGCGCACAACGTCCGCGAGCGCGCCGACGTCGACACCGCGCTCGCGCAGGCCGTCGCCGCCGGCGCGACGCTCACCAAGGCCGCCATCGACGCCTCCTGGGGCGGCTACTCCGGCTACTTCGCGGACCCCGATG
>CAMDBZ010000020.1 GCA_945889565.1 Thermoflexus hugenholtzii JAD2
ACATCCACGGCGGCGGCCGCATCGGCGCGCTCGTCGAGCTGAACTGCGAGACCGACTTCGTCGCGCGCACCGATGCCTTCCGCCAGCTCGCGCGCGACATCGCGATGCAGGTCGCCGCGATGAGCCCGCTCGCGCTCACCGTCCAGGAGCTGCCGGGCGATGTCGTCGGCGACCCCGCGCAGCAGGCGCTGCTCTCGCAGACGTTCATCAAGGACGGCAGCCGCACCATCCAGGAGCTCATCCAGGAGCTGATCGCCCAGACCGGCGAGAACGTGCGCGTCGCCCGCTTCGCCCGCTTCGAGCTCGGCGGCGCCGCCTAGCCCGTCGGCATCCCGAAGGGCCGCCATATGAGCGACGACATCCTGCTCGACGCTGAAGACCGCATGGAGAAGGCGATCGAGGCGTATCGCAACAACCTCGCCACGGTGCGCACCGGCCGCGCCTCCACCGCGCTGATCGAGCACCTGCAGGTGGCGCACTACGGCCAGAGCATGGCACTGAACCAGCTCGCGACGCTCTCCGCGCCGGAGCCCCACCTGCTCACCGTGCAGCCGTGGGACCAGGGCACGCTCAACTCGATCATGAAGGCGATCCAGACGAGCGACCTCGGCATCAACCCCTCCAACGATGGCCGGCTGATCCGCCTGCCCGTGCCGCCGCTCACCGAGCAGCGCCGCCGCGAGCTCGTGAAGCAGGTGCACGCCCGCGCCGAGGAAGCGCGCGTCGCCGTGCGCAACGTCCGCCGCCACGCCGTCGAGGAGCTGCGCAAAGAGCTGCGCGCCGGCGACCTGCCCGAGGACGAGGAGCGCCGCGAGGCCGAGGCCCTCGAGAAGCTCACGCACCAGTTCGGCGACCGCATCGAGGAGATCACGAAGGGCAAAGAGCGCGAGCTCCTTGCGGTCTGACCCGCCCCCGCGTCCCGCCCCGCGCCTCCGCCCGGGGTGCCCCGTCGTCCTCCCCTCGCCCCGCCCCGCGGGGAGACGGGCCGGGGGTGAGGGTTCCCCGCTCGTTCGAGACTGCACAGTGAGCCGCTAGTGCTGCGTCAGCGGCTCGCCGTCGCCGCCGTCGGGCTGCCCCTGCTTGCGCTCGCCGTCGCCGGCCCCGAGCCCGTGTTCGGCGCGCTCGTCACGCTCGTGCTCGCGCTCGCCGCCTTCGAGTTCGTGCGCGCCGCGCTCCCCGGCTCGCGCTCGAGCATCGAGGCGCGCGTGGCCGCCGCGGTCGTCGTCGCGCTCTTCGCCGCCTCCGCCCGCACCCTCGACGAGTTCCCGGAGCGCTCGCTGTTCGGCCTGATGGCCGTCGCTGCGATCACGCTCGCGGTGCTGCTCTGGCCCCGCCGCCCTGACGACACCTACGCTGGTCGCATCGCTCCGGAATCCGTGCCGCCGGCGGTACCGCCACCCACGTGGTGGCTCGGCGGCGTGCTCTATCTCGCTGCCTTCGGCACGCACTGGTTGCTGCTGCGCACCGGCTACGACGGCCGCGCCTGGGTCATCGTCGCACTCGCCGCCACCTTCGCCACCGACACCGGCGCGTACGCGGTCGGCCGGCTGCTGGGCCGCCACCTGTTCGTGCCGCGCATCTCGCCGCACAAAACGTGGGAGGGCGCGATCGGCGGCCTTGCTGCCGGTGCGCTCGCCACCGTCGCGCTCGTCGTGCTGCTGCCCGCGGAGGCGCGCCCCGGCTTCGCGCCCGAGCGACTCGTCGACACGCTGCGCGCGGGCTGGTGGCTCGCCCCGCTCGCCGTGCTGCTCCCGCTCGCCGCCATCGGCGGCGACCTCGTCGAGTCCGCGCTCAAGCGCGCGATGCACGTGAAGGACACCTCGCACCTGCTCCCCGGCCACGGCGGCCTGCTGGACCGCCTGGATTCCCTGCTCGCCACGGGGCCGTTGCTATACTGGTTCGTACAGTGGGCAACGCTCTGATCGGGCTCGCCATCCTCGGTTCCACGGGCTCGATCGGCGAGCAAACGCTTGCCGTCGTGCGCGCGCTGCCGGATCGCTTCCGCGTCGTCGCCCTCGGCGCAGGCGCCAACGTCGACGCCCTGCGCCGGCAGGTCGCCGAGTTCCATCCTGCCGCTGCGTGGGCCGCCCCCGGTCCGGATGCCGACCGCCTCGCCGCGGAGCTCGGACGCGACGCCTGGCAGCCGCTCGAGGTGATGGCCGCGCGCCCCGACGTCGACGTCGTCGTCGTCGCCACGAGCGGCCTCGCCGGCCTCGCGCCCACGCTCGCCGCGCTGCGCGCGCGCAAGGCCGTCGCGCTCGCGAACAAGGAAGTGCTCGTCGTCGCCGGCCACGCCGTCCGCGAAGCGCTCGCGCACGGCGGCGACCTGCGCCCCGTCGACTCGGAGCACTCCGCGATCTGGCAGTGCCTGTGGGGCGAGCAGCCAGAACACATCGCCTCGCTCACGCTCACCGCATCAGGCGGCGCGTTCCGCGACCTCGACCCCGCTGCGCTCGACGCCGTCACGCCGGAGCAGGCGCTGCGCCACCCGACCTGGCGCATGGGCCCGAAAGTCACCATCGACAGCGCGACGCTCTTCAACAAGGGCCTCGAGGCGATCGAGGCGCGCTGGCTCTTCGACGTGCCGCTTGCGCGCATCCACGTCCTGCAGCATCGCGAGAGCGTGGTGCACTCGCTCGTCACCTTCACCGACGGCTCCGTGAAAGCGCAGCTCGGCGAACCCGACATGCGCCTGCCGATCCAGTGCGCGCTCACCTATCCCGAGCGCGCGCCGCACGCGGTGATCGCGCCGCTGGACCTCGCCGGGCGCGGCGCGCTCAGCTTCGCGCCCGTCGACCATGCGCGCTTCCCCGCGCTCGCCATCGCGCTCGAGGCCGGCCGCCGCGACGACACCTCCGCCGCCGCGCTCTCCGGCGCCGACGAGGCGGCCGTCGCGCACTTCCTCGCCGGCCGGCTGCGCTTCACTGACATCGCGCGCCTGCTCGCGCGCGCCCTCGACGCCCACGCGCCGCGCCGCGACCCGCAGCTCGACGAGCTGCTCGCCGCCGAGGCGTGGGGTCGCGCCTTCGTCGAGTCCGCCGTGCTCGCCGGAGCCCGCTAGCCATGTCGACGCAGATGCCGCCCTCCATCCCCCCGGGCGCGCCCGACGAGCCGCGCCGCGCATCCATGGCGCGCACGATCAGCACCGCGCTCACCGTGCTCATCGCGCTGGCGGTCGCCGCCGTGTTCGCGCGCAGCGCGCTCTCCTCGGCGCTGATCTTCTTCGTCGTGCTCGTCAGCCTCGTCGTCGCGCACGAGCTCGCGCACTTCGCCACGGCGAAGCTCTTCGGCGTCCAGGTGCTCGAGTTCGGCGTCGGCTTCCCCCCGCGCATCGGCGCGAAGCGCTTCGGTGAGACCGAGTACTCGGTGAACTGGCTACCGCTCGGCGGCTTCGTGCGCCTGCTCGGCGAGGAGGACCCCAGCGACCCGCGCTCGCTGGCCGCGCATCCGAAGTGGCAGCGGCTGATCGTGCTGGTCTCAGGCTCGGTCATCAACCTGCTGCTGCCGATCGTGCTGTTCGCCTTCGCCTTCACCTGGCCGCACGAGGAAGCGATCGGCCGCGCACGCCTCGACAGCGTGCTCCCCGGCAGCCCCGCCGAGGCCGCCGGCCTGCGCGCCGGCGACGTCATCTACGAGGTCGGCGGCCGCAACGCCAAGAACGTCGCCGAGGCCGGCCGCTACATCCGCCTCAACCTCGGCCACGAGACCGACTTCCTCGTGCAGCGCGACGGCGAGTTCGTCACCGTGCGCGTCACCCCGCGCTGGACCCCGCCCGACGGGCAAGGCCCCACCGGCATCGTGATCCTCCCGCAGCAGCCCTTCACCGAGCGCGTCGTGCAGCCGCCATGGCAGTCCCTCCCCAACGGCCTGCGCGCCACCGCCGAGTCCATGCTGCTCGCCCGCAACGAGCTGCTCTCGTGGTTCAAAGGCGGCGCCGCGCCCGCCGTCGCCGGCCCCGTCGCCATCGCCCAGACCACCGGCGAAGTCGCGAAGGAGGGCGGCATCTCGCCGCTGCTCGAGCTCGCCGCGCTGCTCTCCATCAACCTCGGCATCATGAACCTGCTGCCGCTCCCCATGCTCGACGGCGGCCGCGCCATGTTCGTCGTCATCGAGGTGCTCCGCCGCGGCCGCCGCATCGCCCCCGAGAAAGAAGCCCTCGTCCACCTCGTCGGCTTCGTCCTCTTCATCGTGCTCGCGGTCGTCGTCACCTTCTCCGACATCTCCCGCATCGTCGCGGGGGAAAGTCTGTTCAGGTAGGGAGTGGATGAGCGCGGCGACTAGGCTTCGAGGAAATCACTGAAGTTCACCGCCTGAACCCACGCGTTAAACCCGCCGCCCCACTGCCAGCGCTCGAAGTTCAACTCCCGCTGCGCGCCTGCCGTGAGTCCACCTGCGAGTCGCTCCGTCACAGCGCCTACCTCAGAATCGCTGCCTTGGCTGACGTTGCACAGCAGGGGCCGCTCCCCACCGCAGCCATTGCCGATAAGGCGCAGGATGTGGTCGTCGAGTCCGCTCGTACCGAGGAACAAGTACTTCGCGCAGTCCACCTGAAATGCCCGTAGCTTCTCGAAGTGCTCCTCTGGCGGCACGAGGTCCTTCCGGTCCTTGTTCGAGACCGGGGCGGTGATAGCCGGGTAAAGCCACACTGTTTGGGCGGTGGAATCCTGCCCGCGAAGGACGGTTCGCGTTCCGTTGGCTTCTTCCCGCATCCAGCCCGCAAGGGGGAATACTTCGGCCCAGGGCTCGCACATGGCAAGCCGCCGCTGAAACGTCGTCTCACCTCGATTTGCGCTCGCTAGTCGGTCGCGGAACTGATCTGCAGACTCTTCGGCGCCGCGCGCGTGGAGCCAGAACCAGTCGACTGAGCCATGAGGCTTAATCACCAATGGGTTTTGAACCCAGTAATCGGAGAGTCGATTGAAGTGACGGCCCAGCACCTGCGAAATGGCTTGCTCGAGCAGGCTGTCATAGTTAAGCGAAACGAAGGCCACCTCGTGGCCTGAATTCACAAGCCCTAGGACGAGCTGCGCGTACGTCTCAGTTCGTCCGTTCGGAAGATAGTCTCTGCCGCAGCGCGTGATTAGGGCGCGCAGGTACGGAGGAACGTCAACGAACGCACGCGACAGCTGCTGGTGTTCCGATGCGCGACGGAGCTCCCGTTCTAAGTCGACTTCGGGAGCTTGCAGCTGCGGCTGCGTGCTCTGTATGAGCTGCGCTCCAGGATAGCCGCCGAGCAGGCCTTGTACTCGCTGCACGCGCTCGAACAGTTGGCGAGCGAGCGGGGGCCGCCAATCCAGGTTCGCGATTCCGAGCCCATTCGCGCAGTCGTACGATGCACCGGCGCCGACAATGATTACTGCCTTCTTTGCCATGGATTCAGGCTAGGACACAGCGCGCCCGTACGGCAACGTCGCGGCGACTGCCTCCCCTGCGTTACCATCCCCCCATGACCACCGACCTCCACCTCGTCGACGTGCAGCCGCGCAACCCCACCCGCGCCGTCCGCGTCGGCGCGCTCACCATCGGCGGCGGCGCGCCCATCGCCGTGCAGTCCATGGCCGCCACGCGCACCCAGGACATCGAGGCCACCACTCGCCAGGTGCAGCTGCTCGAAGCCGCCGGCGCCGACCTCGTGCGCATCGCCGTCGACTCCCGCAAGGACGTCGAGGCGCTCGCCCAGATCCGCGCGCGCACCCGCGTCCCGCTCTCCGTCGACTTGCAGGAGAACTACCGCCTCGCCGAGATCGTCGCCCCGCACGTCGACAAGATTCGCTACAACCCCGGCCACCTCTACCACCACGAGCGCGACAAGCCCGTGCGCGACAAGGTCGCCTTCCTCGCCGAGATCGCCGAGCGGCACGACTGCGCGCTGCGCGTCGGCGTCAACTGCGGCTCTGTCGACCCCGCGCAGACCGCCGCGCACCCCGGCGACGACGTCGGCGCGATGGTCGCGAGCGCGCTCGAGCACTGCGCGCTGCTCGACGACCTCGGCTTCACGCGCTACGTCGTCTCGCTCAAAGACTCCGACTGGCGGCAGGTCGTCGACGGCAACCGCCGCTTCGCCGCCGCGCGCCCCGACGTCCCGCTGCACCTCGGCGTCACCGAGGCCGGCATGCCGCCCGACGGCATCATCAAGACGCGCATCGCCTTCGAGCAGCTGATTGCCGCGGGCATCGGCGACACCATCCGCGTCTCGCTCACGCTGCCGTTCGAGCAGAAGGGCGAAGAGATCGCCGCCGGTCGCGACATCCTCGCCGACATCGCTGCCGGCCGCTTCCGCTCCGTCCCCCCGCGCTTCGGCGAAGGGCTGAACATCATCAGCTGCCCTTCCTGCTCGCGCGTCGAGAACGAAGCGTTCATCGACCTCGCGCGCCAGGTCAAAGAGCAGACCGCCTACGCCCAGGAGCACGCCATCACCATCGCCGTCATGGGCTGCCGCGTGAACGGCCCCGGCGAAACCGACGACGCCGACCTCGGCCTCTGGTGCGGCCCCGTCGCCGTCAACCTCAAGCGCGGCGCCACCGAGCTCGGCGCCTACCCCTACGACCAGGTGCTCGACCGCCTCCGCACCGAGCTCGACGCGATCATCGAGCAGCGCCGCGGCGCCGCCCCCGCCTAGTGCGCGACCCTTCCCACGCAGCGCAGTCCGACTCCCCCTCGCCCCCTGCGGGGGAGAGGGGGCCGGGGGGTGAGGGTTCCCCGCTGGCGCGCCCCCCGCTCGCCCTCAGCACCATGTGGGCGATGCAGCCCCGCTTCCAGCACGACCTCCGCGCCTTCCTCGAACGCACCGCCGAGCTCGGCTACGACGCCGTCGAGATCAACCACTCGATGGACGCGCAGATGGCCGGCGCCATCCTCGCCGCGCGCGACGTGCTCCCCGTCGCCAGCGTGCACGCCCCCGCCCCGCTCGAGCGCCACGCCACCGCCGGCTGGAACCGCGAGCTGAACCTCGCCGCCACCGACGAAGCCGAACGCACGCTCGCCGTCGACTACGTGCGCCGCACGATCGCGCTCGCCGCCGAGGCCGGCGCGAGCCGCGTCGTCGTGCACCTCGGCCACATCGCGCGCGCGCCGTCGAGCCCCGTGCAGCCGTACGACGGCGAGCGCCGCGTGCGCGCCGCGTGGCCGCGCCGTGACGACGACCCCGCCGCGTGGCGCGACGCCATCGCCACCGCGCAGCGTGACCGCACTGCCGCCGCCGCCCCCCACCTCGAGGCCGCCACGCGCACCCTCGCCGCCCTCGCCTTCGAGGCCGAGACGCGCGGCATCACGCTCGGCCTCGAGACCCGCCTGCACTACCACGAGCTCCCGCTGCCGCACGAGGCCGCCGCGCTGCTCGTGCCGTACCCCGCGCACGTCGCCGGCTACTGGCACGACGTCGGCCACGCCGAGGTGCAGCACCGCCTCGGCCTCACCTCGCGCGACGCGTGGTTCGACACGCTCGGCGCGCGCCTCGTCGGCGTGCACCTGCACGACGTCGCCGCGCTCACCGACCACCGCGCCCCCGGCAACGCCGTCCCGTCAGGCCAGCCCGGCGGGGTCGACTTCGCCTGGCTCGCCGCGCGCATCCCGCCGCACGTCCCCCGCACCCTCGAGATCGACCAGCACGAGCCGGACGCCGCCGTCGCGGCCGCCATCGGCGTACTGCGCGCGGCCGGCCTGGCCTAACGCGCCCAACTCCGACTCCCCCTCGCCCCGCCCCGCGGGGAGAGGGGGCCGGGGGGTGAGGGCTCCGGCGCGCTCCCGCGAACTCGCCTAGACTGCGCCCGCTCGAACGCCAACTACGACACGACGGAGGCCCCCATGCCAGGCACCACACTCACCGCCCTCGGCCAGGGCGGTGACTGGGTACAGACCGACTGGATGTCGAACGCGCTGCGCTACGCCACGCGCGCGCACCTGCGCCGCCTCGAGCTGCTCTTCGGCCAGCCCATCGATTGCGGCATGGCGCTCCAGAATGAGGCCGCGCGCCGGCTGGAGGTCGCCGTCGTCACGCGCGGCTGGCTGCTCGGGCTCACCATCTCCGGCGAGACCGTCGAGAGCGCGTCGCTGCGCGCGGACGAGCTCGTCTCCGTCGTGCTCACCGAGCCCGCCGCCGGCGGCCTCACGCTCCGCCTCGACACCCGCTCCGGCGCGCGCATGCTCTGGTCCGCCGCGGATCGCGACGCCTCCGACGCCCTCTTCGCCTTCGCCGACAAGCTCCACCGCGCCCTCGCGACGCGGTAGCGCGCTACTCGCAGAACGCCGGTACCGACCGCGCGACGCGTACGAGCATCGCTCCGAGCGCCTCCTCCCCCACCACCGGTTCGACACGCCCTGTGAGCGCAAGCGCATTCACTCGCTCGCGCGTCTCGTCGTCCACTGCTGCATACAGCCGCAGCTCAAGCCCGCACATCAGCCACGTCAGCACGACATCTCGCCCACCGGGTCTCGTTCGCGCCCACAAACGCCCCGAGGTGCCTTGCAGCTCGACCACGGCGGCGTCCGTGGCTCGTGCTTCCAGGTCTCGTTCCTTCGATTGCACGAAGATCACTTGGACCCAGCCCGGGCCGATGAAGAAGAACGTCAGCGTCCCGGAACCTCGCGTCCCGCGTGCCAGCCCCACCACTCGGAGGCGGTACCCGAACGGGACGTACGACGGCACGAGCCCAGGATGCGACGCCTCACGCTCCAGTTCAGCGATGTCCGCTGCCGCGCGCTGATCGCCGTTCGCGCTCCAGCTTTCGAACGTCGTCACCTGCATTCCGTACCAGAGTCCGCGGCGAGGCTCGCCCGCCGACAGCACGATCAACGCCACGCACACGGCGACGACGGCAACCGCGCGCATCGCGGGCGTCGTGCGCACTACCCCTCGTAGTCCTTGTGCACGAACTCCGCGTCGTGCCGCTCGCGACATTCGATGCACACCGGATGCGCGCACGCCGTGCACGCCTCGCGCGTCGCGCGCAAGCAATGCACACACCGCCCCGCGTACGGCGCCTCCCGGTACGGCATCCGTCGAGCCTACCGCACCGCGTCGAGGTTCGACGCGCCGCTCCGACTCCCCCTCGCCCCGCGGAGCGGGGAGAGGGGGCCGGGGGGTGAGGGCTCCGGCGGGCCCGGGGGTGAGGGTCCCCCTTCCGCCCGCCCCCGCTACACTCCCCCTATGCGCATGTCCCGCTTCTTCGGCCGCACCCTTCGCGAAGCCCCCGCCGACGCCGAGACCGCCAGCCACCGGCTGCTGCTCCGCTCCGGCTGCATCGACCAGCTCATGGCCGGCGTCTACACCTACCTCCCCCTCGGCTGGCGCGTGAAGCGCCGCGTCGAGCAGATCATCCGCGACGAGATGGATCGCGCCGGCGCGCTCGAAATCCACATGCCCGCCATCCAGCCGCTCGACCTCTGGGAGCGCTCCGGCCGCGCGCAGGGCTTCGGCGACGTGCTCTTCCGCCTGCACGACCAGCGCGACCGCGCCCTCGTGCTCGCCCCCACGCACGAGGAAGTTGTCACGCAGCTCTTCGCCGGCCACGCCCGCTCCTACCGCGACCTCCCGGTCACGCTCTACCAGCTCCAGACCAAGTTCCGCGACGAGGCGCGCCCGCGCGGCGGCCTGGTGCGCGTGCGCGAGTTCACGATGAAGGACGCCTACTCCTTCGACCTCGACGACGCCGGTCTCGACGTGTCGTACGACGCGATGTTCGCCGCCTACCGCCGCATCTTCGACCGCTGCGGCGTCCCCACCATCCCCGTCGAGGCCGACTCCGGCGCCATCGGCGGCAAAGGCTCGCAAGAGTTCATGTTCCTCACCGACACCGGCGAAGACGTGATCGTGCGCTGCGACGTCTGCGGCTACGCCGCCAACACCGAGAAAGCCGAGTTCGCGCGCCCCCCCGCCGCCTCCGCGCCCGATGAGCAGCCGCTCGCCATCGAGCCCGTCGACACGCCCGACACGCCGACCATCGACGCGCTCGCAGCGCTGCTCGGCATCCCCGCCGCGCGCACCGCGAAGGCCGTGCTCTACATGGCGACGGACCCGCACGACGCGGCGTCGCCCGCGCAGCCCGTGTTCGCCGTCGTGCGCGGCGACCTGCAGGTCAACGAGATCAAGCTGCGCAACCTGCTCGGCGGCCCCGACCTCCGCGCGATGACCGCCGACGAGGCGCGCGCGCACGGCATCGAGCCCGGCTACGCGTCACCGATCGGCGTCGACGCGCCCGCAGCGCCAGGCGCTGCCGCTCGTGCGACACTGCGCGTCGTCGCCGACACCTCCATCGCGGACTCCCCCAACCTCGTCGCCGGCGCCAACGTCGCCGGTCGCCACCTCCGCAACACCAACCACGGCCGCGACTGGACCGCCACCGACGTCGCCGACATCGCCCTCGCCGAAGCCGGTCACGCGTGCGCGCGCTGCACCCTCCGTGAAGCAGGGGCCGGCACCACGCCCCCCGGTACGCTACGCGCCGCGCGCGGCATCGAGATGGGCCACGTCTTCCGCCTCGGCCGCCTCTACGCCGAGACCTTCGAGGCGCGCGTGCTCGACGACGCCGGGGAGCAGCGCGTCCCCGTCATGGGCTGCTACGGCATCGGCGTCGACCGCATCATCGCCGCCGTCGTCGAAGCGCATCACGACGAACGCGGCATCGCCTGGCCCCCCGCGGTCGCGCCCTTCGACCTGCACCTCGTCGTGCTCGGCGCCCAGCGCGACCCCGCCCTCGCCGCCGACGCCGACACCCTGCACGCTGAGCTCCAAGCCGCCGGCCTCACCGTCCTCTACGACGACCGCGACGAATCTCCTGGCGTGAAGTTCGCCGACGCCGACCTCATCGGCGCCCCCCTCCGCCTCACCATCTCCCCCCGCAACGCCAAAGCCGCCGTCGTCGAGCTCGCGCGCCGCGAGGGCGGCGGCGAGCCGGAGCTCGTGCCGCGGGATGAGGTTGTCCGGCGCGTGATGCCGCTGCGCGGTTGATACGGGCAACCAGGCGCAGCTCACTCGTCCTGTCGGAGCATCGACTCGATCATCGCAAACGCGGCTTCCTTGCCCGGGAACGGTCCGCCCTCGAATGTAATCACCCGATCAAAGAGCTTCGACCGTACCAAAATCTGCAACCGGGGCACGGACGGGTCCGAGCTCAACCGGATCGGCTCTCCCGACCACCAAACCGACGCGCCTGAAGCCGATGTATCGGTTGGGGGCAGGTTCGGCGGAATGTTGAGCGTATGAGCGGCTGTCTGAGAGACCGAAAACGATGACGCCGTCTCCGACACATGGCGGTACGCAAAACTGACCCCGGCACCTGGCCGCGCAGCCGTGGGGAGCCGAGTATCAACATACGCGAGATAGTAGTCGTCGTATGGGAGCTCGGTCGGCAACGCCATCCGAAACCCCGCCCGAGCTTCTGCGGCCCTCACCGCCTCCTCGGGCGTGCCGGTCGCGACGTCGACGCCTGCCTCGCGGATAACTACCAGTGGTGGTGGACCTCCTCGTGTCAGTACGAGGATGCCCACCACCACCGCGCACAACGGAGGCAGGACGCCGAGCCCGACCCACACGACCACGGCTCGTAGCCTTCGCCTGCTGAGCTGCGGCGTCACTGCCCTCGTCACGCGTTACCGCGGAATCGCGATCAGCACCGTGGCGCCGTCGGATAGTTCCAGTGCAGACAGCCGCGCCGCCACGTCACCGCCAGACGCCTTGAGCGCGTCAGGCACCCGCACTCGCAAGCGCAGCACCAACTGCGAGGGCGTGGTCGCGGCGTTCGATGAATCGAACGTAAGCTCGAAGCTGCGAAGGCCTTCGCCGAACCCGCTTCTGCCGCGGTTGATCCGGATTTCCGATCCGTCGCCCAGAATCAACGTGGACATAGCCAGGTCCAGAGACTGAATCGACTCCCGGGAGAACCCCTCCAGCTCGCCCTGCACGACAACGAATCCCTCGTCGCGCACGATCGAGTTGACCAACGCGAACCCAGGACCGAACTCACGACGTTCGTTCACCGCCGTGCGAACCGCATCTCCACGCATAGGCTTGAGCTCAGTGACGATCGCAGCCTTGCCTCGAACCGTAGCGCTGTCGAGCCCTGGTCCCGCAACGCGATCAAGCGTCAGCCCGAGCCCATTCACTTCCGCCACGCCTCGGCCGCTTGCTACGGTCGCCGAGCCTGGGAACCGTAGCGTGAGCACGCGCCCGTCGATGGCACCGCCCGCCTCGAAGTGGCGCGCACCAGCGCTATCGATGAGAAACGATGGCCCTGCGTACGCGACGTACGCGCCCAGATCCTCCCGGCCCGTGACGGTCACACGCACGACCGTCTCCCCAGCCGACATCTCCACCGCGGTCACGCGCGCCGTGATCCCCGGTGCAATAGTGCTCACCTCGCTCGGGGCTTGTGCTGCGATGAGAAGCGGAGCGGGTGCCGGAGGGCCCGCACCTGCGATGCCGGTCGCTGCAATGACGGCGGCGATCCCGATCCAGAGCAGCGCCCATGGCAATAACGGTCGAGCGCGGAACCTCGAGATGACTAGTCCAGACGGCATCGTGAGTCCTTGCTTTCGTCGTCTCTTGAGTGAATGGACGGTCGACCGGAATGAACGCTAGTACCCATCGGAAGTCGTCCACCAAAAGGAATCGGACAGAGAGAGGTTCCAATGTCGCGCCCATCCGCGCACCTGCACGCTTTGCCCAAGCCACCCGCTGTAGTAGTGATTGGTTGCTGCCTCGTAGGCGCCGATCACCGTGCTTGGTTGGTCGCCGAAGTCTGACCATGAAGGTTGACAGTACTCCCCTACGCAGAAGTTGTAGTGGTGATTCGCCCACTCGGAGACTTGGGCGGTCTCAGCCCAAGTCCATGTGACAGTGTCTGACCAAACGCCTTTGTAGCAGGGCCGGGGCGACGTGCCGCCGTCCCACCACGTGCAACTGCTGTTCCAATTGTTCTGGTACGTCCTCCCCATGTCACCGGACGCGTTGTATTGCGTGTCCGCCGACGCGGAGCGCGTCGGCAGCATCATCGCCATTCCGATCATCAGGCTGAGGCTTAGTAGGGCGGGCAGGGCCCGCCGCGTTCGATCGCCCATTGCGAGTTCGCTCCCTATCGTGGCGACTCATCGACGGGGTCCCTAAGACCCGCTTCGGACGAGTCCTCCTCGTTCGTACCCGGCCGGGTGCCTGTGATCGTGCGCTTCGGGCCGTTGGCGCCGCCTCATCTCGATTGATGAACTTCCTCCCCAATCGAGACGAACTTCCTCCACACCCGCGCGCTTCACGTCGCCGCGTCGAACGGCAGGCCCCGCTCCCGCTCCGGCGAGATGCAGCACCCGACGTGCCGTCGCGCCGCGACGACGAGCGCGTGCTGCGCGTGCGTCCCGAACTTGCGATTGAGGTGCGCGATGTGCGAGCGCACCGTGGCCACCGCCACACCCAGCTGCGCGGCGCACTCCGCCGCCGTCAGCCCTTCGAGCAGGCACACCGCCACCCGGTGCTCCGCCCGCGTCAGCTCCACGTGGCCGCCATCGAGGGCCATCCCCGCCTCCTTCCCTGGCGCTCTTGGGGGGGGGGGGGGGG
>CAMDBZ010000021.1 GCA_945889565.1 Thermoflexus hugenholtzii JAD2
CGACCAGGCAGGTGCCCAGCGGAGATCCGGGAGCGGGCGGTGCGCATGGTGTCGTCATCGTCCGGATGCGCTGGCACGAACCGACGAAGGCCTACGTCGCGCGGCGCACTGCCGAGGGCAAGACGAAGCGGGAGATCATGCGTTGCCTCAAACGCTACGTCGCTCGCGAGGTCTTCCGCTCGATCGCAGTCCGCGACCGCGATCGCCTTGACAATCTATAGGAGCATCAACGCCCTCGCCGAGTCCGTGAACGGACTCTACAAGACCGAGCTCGTGCACCGTCGCGGACCATGGCGTGGGCTCGAGGACCTCGAGCGTGGCACGCTGGGGTGGGTGGGCTGGTTCAACCACCGCCGGCTGTTCGCCGCGATCGGCTACATCCCACCAGTCGAGTACGAAGCCAACCTCACCCGCGAGACCGTTCCGCCGGGGGCCGGGACTCAATGAACTGAGTCTCCATCAAACCCGGGGCGGTTCTAGTGGGCGTAGCACGGTCGACGCACTACCGACGCCCTGCAACTGCGGGCGGCGTGGCGAGAGTCGGCGACTCGGGCTCGCGGTCGCGGAGGAAGCGCTACGCAGGTGCAACCAGCAGGTCGTTGGCGAGCGCGCTGAGCAGCCGAGCGCGCGTCCTGACGGTATCCTCGGCGCTCGGCGGCGAGCGCAACTCCGCGTCGATTGCGTCTTGCCAGCGCTCCGCCGGGATGAGTCGCGGGCACTCGGCGCAGAGGAGCGACGGTGGCACGCCCGCGTGCGCACACACCGCAGTGCATGCAGCATCGCCGAGCCGCAGTTCGTGCCCCACGTCCGCAAGCAGCTCGCTCAGCGCTACCACGTCGGCGGTCAGGAGTGCCTCCATCCGCTCGCGCAGCCATCGCGCGACCAGGGGCCCCGCGTCCCCGGTCGTTGTCGCGATGCTGATGGGGCCGCGGCGCACTACGCCCGGGAGGATGAAGTCGCAGTTCGCCGGATCGTTCGCCGCGCTCACCCAGATGCCGAGCGCGCGCGCCTCGAGCGCGATCGCTGCGTTGTGGCGGCCATCCTCGTTCGCGAGGTACACGAGATCGAACCCCGCGAGGTCGCCGCTCCGATAGCCGCGCTGACGCCACGCCGCCCTGCCGCCATCGACGTCCGCGCGGACGGTCGGCGAGAGCTCGTCCGCGACGATGGTCACGTCCGCACCGGCGTTCAAGAGCGGCGGTAGCTGCTCCGCGGCCAGGCCCTTACCGCCCACCAGCAACACGGTGCGCGAGGCCAGATCCAGGTAGATCGGGTAGTAATCCATCGTTCGCTCTCACCCGTGCCGGAAGCGGCTGGGACGCCCGACATCGGGCGGTCCGCCGGCTTCGAGCTCCTCGCGTGTCTACGCCGCGTCGGCATCCGTCGGCCGCATTCGCCGGCGGCCACGCGATCGATGACAGCGGCACGCAGCGCGCGTGCACCATAGCCGCGGGCCGAGGCGCGCCGCAAGTCCGCGATCTCCGCGCTCCTGATCGGTCCAGCACGGTGGCGCGTGCCTGCCCGACGACCCGACAGGCGTGTCGTTCCGACACGTGCAGCCGTCCGCGAGCATGTGCGACCGCCCGGCGTCGCTTCGCCGGGCTCAGACGTTTCCCGAGGTGACTTCACGCAGGATCGCGTTGTCCAGCGCCTGGTCGGCGACGAGCCGCTTCAGCTGTGCGTTCTCCCGCTCGAGCTCCCGCGGCCGTTTCGCCTGGTCGACCTTTATACCGTCGTGCTCACGGCGCTACCGGTAGTAGGTTTGCTCGCTGATCCCCAGCCTGCGGGACGCCAGCCCGACCGGCTGCCCCTGCGCCAGCCCGACCTCGGCCGCGCTGGGCTTGCCGATGATTTCCTCGGCTCCGAACCGCTTCCCCCTGCTCAATGCCGTCCCCTTCCTCGCAACCAGCAGAGGTTTGTTACTTCCTCCACTGGTCCCGTTTCAGGGGGTCGGGTCAGCGTCACCGGCAGGCCCACGCTCGTGGCGGCAGCGATTACCGACGATCGGGGGGAAGACTAACGGTAGCTCCGCCCGTGATACACGCCATCTGCACGGCCGTCGTGCCGAATCGCAACTGGTGCTCAACGTGCGACGGAGCCGAACCATGCGAATGTTCCAAGACCTGAGGTCAGCCGGGCGGTCCTGGAGCTTTGATGCTATCTCCGTTGTTCTCGTCGGTCAGCTTGGTGATCCCCGCACGCAACGAGGCTGGCTCGATCCCGTGGGTGCTCCGCCGCATCCCGGAGATGGTCGACGAGGTCATCCTCGTGGACAGCTCCACCGACGACACCGTCGCGGTCGCCCGCAGCGTCCGGCCAGATATCGTCGTCGTTCATCAGAAGCAGCGCGGCAAGGGCGCCGCGCTGCGCAGCGGTTTCGAGGCCGCTACGTCCGCCTACGTGGTGATGATCGACGCTGACGGTTCCATGGACCCCTTCGAGATCCCGCGCTACGTCTGGTTGCTTCAGGAGGGGTTCCACGTCGTCAAGGGCTCCCGCCACCTCGAGGGCGGCGGTTCGACCGACTTCACGTGGGTGCGCTCGCTGGGGAACTCGGCGCTCCGCGGAGTGGCGAACAGGTTGTATGCGGCGCGCTTTACTGACCTGTGCTACGGCTACCTCGGCTTCCAGAGGTCGGCGATCGATGCGATCATGCCCTCCGTCGACGGCTTCGATGTCGAAGCGCAGTTGATCCTGCGCGCGAAGCGGCTCGGCCTGCGCATTACCGAGGTGCCCACGATGGAGCGTCCGCGCATTGCGGGCGTCTCGAAGCTGAACGCCATCCCGGACGGTGCGCGCGTGTTGCGCACCATCGTGCGTGAGCGCATGCGCCAAGACTGGCTGGCTGGAGCGCGGCCTGCATTCGCCTATCGGGAGTCCCAGCGCGGCGACAGCGAGCCGCTGGGAACGTTTGAGACGGCAACGCGGCGGCGAGCGCCTGCGTGAATATGAAGGAGATAAGCGAGGCGGCGAACACGCCCCAGACGAAGATGGGCAGGCGCCACCAGGTCATGCCGGGCGCGCGCTCGTAGATGATCGTCGCCAGGAAGTTGATGCCGCCGAGAATCGACACGAGGCCGAAGGTGATCACGGCGAGGTTGAAGAGGATTTGGCCGGACTTGTTGAACACGGAGAGCGGCGGGTACGCCGTCCAGCCGGAGTCCCACCCACCGGTGAAGGTGGCGATCAGCAGCATCACGGCCACCGGCGGGACGAGCCAGTACGACAGCGCGTTCAGCCGCGGGAACGCCATGTCGCGCGCGCCGATCTGCAACGGCACGACGAAGTTGCCGAAGCCGCCGAGCATGACCGCGACCGCCACCGCGACCATCGCGATCCCGTGCAGACTCATCGCGGCGTTGTACGTGTCTTCGCTGAACAGCTGCATGCCGGCGCTCGCGAGCTCGATGCGGATGAGCATCGCGACGAGCCCGGCGATCAAGAACAGCGCGATGAACGTGACGATGTACTGGACGCCGATCACCTTGTGGTCGGTCGAGAAGCCAAAGTAGCGCCGCCACCCGGTGAGCACATACGGCCGCGCCGGCCGCCCGAACCACTCGCGCGCCCAGTGGCTCCACCCGCCGACGCCCGCAAGCCAGCCGAGGAGCGCGAACGGGTACGCGACGGTCCATGACAGCTCGGTGAGCCAGAAGCTGCGTCCGGTCACTGCACGGAGCAGGCCGAGCAGCGTCGCGCCGATGGCGAAGCCGGCGATCGCGAGCACTAGCCCGCGGACGATGGGAGCACGCAGGACCGCCATCAGGGCCTCGCCTTCGCTGCCTGCCGCTGGCTTGCGAGCCACGCCTCGAACTCACTGCGCTCCACCACGCGTACCGGCATCACCATCTTCGAGTGGGCCAGTCCGCAGAGCTCCGCGCATTGCAGGCGATACGCGACATCGTCCGGCGCGCCGAGGCGGTCAGGCGTGATGTGGAGCTCGGTGGTCTGCCCGGGCACGGCATCGATCTTCTGGCGGAAGGCCGGAACCCAGAACGAATGGAGGACGTCGAGCGAGCGGATGTTCACCTGGATGTGCTGGTCGACCGGGAGCACGAGCTCCTGCGCGCCGAAGATGCGCACCTCTGCGTCCGGGTACTCTACGGTCCATTGCCACATCTGGCCCGTGACGTTGAGCTGCAGGTCCGGCGGATCGTAGTTGCGCAGGCTGATCAAGCCGGTCAGGCCCGGGTGGATGATCACGAGCAGCGTGAGCGCGCTCGTGATGCCGAGCCACCATATCGGCACGGCGCCTGTGCCCTGCAGTGGCGCACCGTCCTCATCCGGGGCGCTGACGCGGTGGCGCCACACGCTGACGACCATGGCTGCGATCACGATGCCGAAGACGGGCGCCGCGAGGTACGTCAGGATCATGAACGCCTCGTCGATGACGTCGGCTTCCTCCGCGCCGCGGGTGGGGAACGAGATCTCGGCGATCACCAGGCGTGATACTGCTAGGCTCGCGAGCGTGACAGCGACCCAGACGATGGCACCGAGCGTGAGGTCGCGTCGCACGTGGTCCCCCCTTCGCGACGCACCGCACGGGCGCGCGTGGCCGATTGTGGACGGCGCGGCGCTGGCGGATAGGGACGTTGGTCCCAACCCTGGGGGGACTGTGGGCCATGAGCCGTACGTGCGCCCTGGCCGAGGATCGCTCTGGGTCTGCAGCAAGCGGACGGCAGTTGAGGACGAAGAGGGGGAGAACGATGCTCGCCACGGGGGTTCGCGGAGCGGTGCTGCTGGCGGTGGGGCTGCTGGTGAGCCTCGCGGTTGCATGTGGCGGCAGCAGCGAGAGCGAGGGAGGCGGCGGCGACGAAGGCTCGTCGGTGTCCAACGGTGAGAGCATCGCGGTCGCCCTCGAGGAGTGGTCGGTCAAGCCCGCCGCAGCGAAGCACGCCGCTGGGGAGATCG
Organism: Thermoflexus hugenholtzii JAD2; assembly: GCA_945889565.1. Classification (GTDB taxonomy): domain Bacteria; phylum Chloroflexota; class Dehalococcoidia; order UBA2979; family UBA2979; genus SHYP01. Next base: position 4,912 of record CAMDBZ010000021.1, read on the forward strand.
CGTTCAAGGTGCAGAACAAGGGCGCCACGCCGCACGAGCTCGCCGTCGTGCAGACGGATCTCGACGCGACGAAGCTGCCGCAGGCGTCCGGGCTCGTGGACGAGAAGCAGATCAAGGTGCTGGGCCGCACGAAGCAGCTGGCCGCCGGGAAGAGTGAGGAGCTGGAACTGAAGCTCGCCGCTGGCAAGTACGCGCTGATCTGCAACATCGCGGCGCACTACGGTCAGGGCATGCACGCGGCGTTCACCGTGGAGTAGTCGACCGGCGCAGCAGGGCTTCAACGCGTTGCGTCCGCAGTGCCTCCGACCTCTGGTTCTCGGCTGCCGGTGCGTGTCGCCTGCCCGACGACTAACTGCCTGCCCGGACCGTGCGACGCGCGCACTGGCGGAACGCGTACCGCGCGACACCGTAGCGCTCGTGGATCACGGTTGCCCGGCGACTTCGAGTGCACCTGGGTGTAACAGAACGTGTCCGCGTCGAAGCCAAGGGTGAGGGAGCCAAGGGCGAGGTAGGCGTGGCCAAGGGGCGTCCGGCCAGCGCAGCCGCACGGGGTGTTTCGGTACGGCTCGGTTCGCCCGATCTACCGTGTGTCGCGCACGATCTGGATGAGCACGCCGCCGGCGGAGCGCGGGTGGATCCACGCGAAGTCCGCGTCGACGGGGCCGACGAGCTCGAGGCCGCGGTCGCGGACGAAGTCGGCGGCGGCGCGCACGTCGCGGGTCGCGAACGCGAGGTGGTGCATCGTGCCGTTGACGCTGCCGCCGTAGCGTGCGAGGAAGCGCGCCGTGCCGCTCGACTGGTCCTCCGGCAGCACCGCGACGATGTCGCCGCTGTCGCCGCCCAGCGGGATCGTCAGTACGCGCACGTTCTCGCCCTCCACGAGGCGGCCGCCCTTGAGCGTCGGCGTGCGCAGCGTGTCGACGCGGAAGCCCATCACGTTGCACCACAGCCGGCGCGCGGCCTCCAGGTCCGCCGTGACCACGCCGATGTGGTGCAGGCGCGTGAACACGCCCGCGCCCTGGTAGCGGTCGCCGACGCGATGGTTGTCGGGCGTCCAGATCTCGAGTAGCACGCCGAGGCAGTCGCGCGGGTGGAAGAACGCCACCTGGTGCCAGGGCTCGTTCGAGGCGAGCTGCTCCGGTGGGGCGGCGATCTGGGTGAGCCCGGAGGCGCGCAGGTGCGCCACGTCGTCGGCGACGTTCGTCGAGTGCAGGCACACGTGGTGCAGCGCGCCGACGCCCCCGCGCGTCTGCACGAAGCGGTGCGTGCCGCCGGCCGGCGTGCCGTCCGTCGGCGGCGCGTTGAGCTCGAGCTCGGCGTTGCCGATCGGGATGTCGAGGATGTCCGTCGGGTCGGCGCCGCGTTGCGGGTTGCCGCCCGGCAGCGGCGAGCGCGTGGTGTCGACGCGCAGGCCGAGCCCGTCCGCGAAGACGCGCTTGGCGTCGAGCAGGTCGGCGACGGCGAGGCCGGCGTGGTGGATGCGGTCGAACATGGTCGCTCCTCGTGCGTGTCGCCGGCCTGGTGCGGCGCCGCTGCGGACTGTAGCCGATGGCCGCGCGTCGCGCGTGGCGCGAGGCGGGCTCGGGGCGGGGGTCGGGCTGGCTCGGCGCGCGGCGTGTTGACAGCGGGCGCACGGCGGCGCTACCAAGGCCGGGCCGCCGACGCCGTGCGGGCGGCGCGCGGCAGTGCGCGCGGCGCATGCTCGCAGCCGGCAACGGGGACGGGAAGAAGGGGAGCAGCGTGACGACGACGACGTCCGAGGCCTGGCAGACGGCATGGCAGCCGATGATCGACGCGGTCGGCCGGGACTTCTCCGGCGGCATCAAGCAGCAGGCGGTCGAGGAGGTGGAGCGCACCGGCATCCGGCGCTACTGCGAGCCGCTGGAGTTCGACTGCCCGCTGCACTACGACGACGCCGTCGCGAAGCGGCACGGCTACCGCGGCATCGTCGCGCCGTTCAGCGGCATCACGCAGACGTGGATCAACGACGGGCTGTGGCGGCCCGGTGACGCCACGCTGTACCCGGCGGCGGACCCGAACAAGAACGCGCGACATAACATCAAGCGGCGCAACGACGCGCCGGAGCCGCCGCAGCCGCCGACGAGCGCCGCGTTCGCGACGGACATCGAGATCGAGTACTTCGAGCCGGTGTGCGTCGGCGACCGGCTGACGGCGAGCGGGCGCAGGCTGCTGTCCGTGCTGCCCAAGGAGACGAGCGTCGGACGCGGCGCGTTCATCCAGTGGGAGCGCGAGGTGCACAACCAGCGCGGCGAGCTGGTGGCGCAGATCCGCAACGGCGGCTACAACTACGTGCCGTTCGAGCGGCCGGCGCAGGCGCAGGCCGGCAGCAACGTGGCGCCGCGGCCGCAGGGCCCGATCATGGAGCCGATCCCCGCGCCGCACGCGGCGGGCATCGACGTGCGCCCCGCGGACTGGGGCGCGCAGCGCTACTTCGAGGATGTGCACGAGGGCGACGCGGTGCCGCCGATCATCTTCAACATGACGGTGTACCGGCTGGTCGTGGAGGCGGGCGCAAACCGCGACTTCGAGCCGATCCACCACAACACGCCGTACACGCAGGCGTCCGGTGCGCCGGACATGTACGCGAACAACGTCTTCATCCAGGGCATGTGGGAGCGCACCGTGCGCGAGTACATCGGCCTCGCCGGGCGCCTGAAGAAGACCGGGCCGTTCCGCATGAAGATCTTCAACACCGTCGGCGAGGCCGTGGTCACGAAGGGGACGGTCAAGCGCAAGTGGCAGGAGGGCGCCGAGCACCTCGTGGAGCTCGAGATCTGGAGCGAGCACTCCCGCGGCGTGTCGGTGGGTCCGGGCCCCGTCGTCGTGTCGCTGCCGTCGCGGGGCTAGCGACCCGCGCGCACCGCGGGCTCGGGGCGACTCCGAGCTACAGCGAAGGCCGCACCCGGGGGGGCGCGGCCTTCGTCGTTTCGGCGTTTCGGCGTATCTGTGCGGCGCGCCGAGCGGGCCGCACAGAGCGGCGAGCTAGCTGTCGCCGCCGACGCCGCTCATCGCGTCGGCTTGCTGTTGCGAGACGCGGCCCTGCGCCACGAGCGCGGCGGCCTGCGCCGGGGACAGCTGCGCGTGGCGGCCGGGCGTGACGCGCAGTGTGCGCAGCTGCGCGCTCGCTGCGAACACCAGCGCGATCGTCGCGAGCATGATCGTCGAGGTCAGCGCTACCGCGTACGGCGCGCCGATCCCGTCGGCGAGCAGTGTCATCGGCACCACGCCCAGCGGCATGATGCCGAACGACATCATCAGCACGGCCATCACGCGGCCGCGGTACTCCTCCGGCACGCGCGCCTGGATGGTAGCGTTGTTCGTCGTCATGAAGAGCATGCCGCCGATGTTCGCGAGCGCGAGCAGCACGACGGCAGGCGCGAACCACGGCGTCAGCGCGAACGCGATGAACAGCACGCCCTGCGCGATGCCGCCCACGAGCATCACGCGCCCCTTGTGCTGCACACCGTCCAGGCTGGCCGTGAGCAGCGCGCCGATCAAGCCGCCGACGCCCGCGCCGGCCATCAGCACCGCGAGGCCCGTCGCGCCGCCGTCGAACACGTCCTTCGCAAACACGGGCAGCACCAGCTGCACCGGGAACGCGAACAGCGGCATCAGCATCGCCGTGAGCAACAGCAGCCGCATCAGCGGCGTGCGCCAGATGTATGCGAACCCGCCGCCGAGCTCGGCCAGCACGCTGCCGCGCGCGCGCAGCGCGGTCATCCCGTGCGCCGGCAGCAAGATGATCGAGACGGTGGCGACGGCATACAGCGCCACCGCGACCCACCACGTCACGCCCAGCCCGAACGGCGCGATGAGCAGCCCGGCGATCACCGGGCCGATCACGCGCGTGAGATTCATGCCGCTCATCTGCAGCGATACGGCGTTCATCAGCTTGTGGCGTGGCACGAGCTGCACCACCATCGCCTGGCGTACCGGCATGACGATGGACATCATCACGCCCTGCAGCACTGCGCCTACGAGCAGGTGCCAGAACTCGACGACGCCTGTGATGATCATCGCGGCGAACACCGCATTGGCGATCGTCACCAGCGCCTGCGTCAGCAGCAGCACCTTGCGCTTGCTGTAGCGGTCCGCGATCACGCCCCCGAATGCCGACACGAGCAGCATCGGCACCGCCGAACTGACCGCCACGAGCCCCAGCGCGGACGCCGCGCCGGTCAGCTCTAACGCGTAGTACCCGCGCATCAGCTGGTCCATCTGCATCGCGAGGAAAAACGCGAGGTTGCCGCCGAAGTAGACCGCGTAATCGCGCTCGCTGAGCGCGGTGAACGTACGGCGCCAGCCGCGCGGGCCGGCCGGCGCCGCAGTGCCGGCAGTGGTCGCCCGCTCGAGCGTCGCGACGTTGGGCGGGGCGGGCGCTTCGGGCGGCGCGGAGGCGGTGCCGTTACGGCGGCGGGAGTCGGTGCGTAGTTGCATCAAGGCATCGTACACGATGCTCCCGATCGTGGCGTTCCTACGGGTGGCGGCGGAGGCTTCGGGCGTGTGATACAGTGCTTGTACGGCGCGAGCCGTGGTCTCAGCGCGCTTCTCTGTCGTCACCCGAACGTCTTGAACAGAGCCTGAGGTCAGTCGCAGGGATCCGGTGTCCGGATCGCGGGTGGGTCGGCGATGCCGGCCGGGGAGAGACGTCTTGGTTCAGAAGATCTATGTGGGAAATCTGCCGTTCAGCGCAACAGAGGCTGAGATTCAGAAGCTGTTCGCGGAGCACGGCGAGGTAGTGTCGGTGGCGTTGCCCACGGACCGCGAAACGGGTCGGCCGCGTGGCTTCGGCTTCGTCGAGATGCCGGATGACGCAGCGCGCAAGGCGATCGCAGCCCTCAACGGCCGCGACTTTGGCGGCCGCACGCTGAACGTGAACGAGGCCAAGCCTCGTGAGGCGGGCGGCGGTGGCGGCGGTGGCTACGGCGGCGGCGGTGGCGGCGGTCAACGCAGCTACGGCAGCGGCGGCGGTGGCGGTGGTGGTGGCGGCGCCGGTGGTGGTTACCGCGACCGCCGCTAGCTAGGCTTCGGGGCCCGGGCCGTCGCCTTCGGGCGTTGCCTTCGGGTGGGTCCCATGTCTGCAACTGAGAGAGCCCGGCGCAAGCCGGGCTCTCTGTTTTTGGGGAGCTCGGCTCCGGAGCCGAGCTCCATGCCGGAGTGGGAGCTCGGCTCCGGGCTCAGCTCCGTGTGAGGGCGCGCGGGCGCGGCTGCGGACCGCGCTTCGTGGCAGGGGGCGAGCGACGCTCGGACCAGGCTGGCGCTCGCTCGAGACCAGCCGTCGACGCACGCCGAAGCTGCGCGACGCGCGCCCCGCACCGGCGCGAGCGGCTATAGTGCCGCGGAAGCGAAGGAGTGCCGTCGATGTCGATGCGGGTGAAGTACTTCAGCGTGGCGGTGAACGACCTCGACGCCGCGGTCGCCAACTACCAGGCGCGGTTCGGGATGCAGGCGCTGGACGAGAAGAAGGAGAACACCATCGGGCGCTTCCACTTCGTGCCGATGGGCTATGACGGCACCACGGTGCTGCACCTGATCTCGCCGTTCACGGAGGAGAGCCCGGTGCACCGGCTGATGAAGGACCGTACGAACCCCCTGAACCCGCACGGCGAAGGCCTCTACCAGCTGATGATGGAGTGCGACGACCCCGACGCGATGGCGAAGCAGGTGGAGGCCGGCGGCGGCCGCATCACGCGCCTGGGCGAGGGCGGCCCCGCGTGGGTGCACCCGCTCTCCTCGAACTTCGTGCTCATGGAGCTGACACGCGCGGACTAGGGCGGGCCAGCGCCGACGCGCGCCCGGCGCGCGTCCTGCGCCCGCCGATCTTCTACGGGTACTGGCTCGGCGGCGTCGCCTTCATCGCGCAGTTCGTGTCGGCGGGCGTGGTGAACTACGCCGCGGGCCCCTTCCTCAAGCCGATGACGGAGGAGCTCGGCTGGTCGCGCTCGCAGTACGCGATCGCGCTCACCGTCGGCTCGTTCGTGATGGCGTTCGCGGGGCTGAGCATCGGCGGCTACGTCGACCGCCGTGGCGGCCGCCAGTTGATGCGCGCGGGCGTCGCCGCGATGGCGCTCGCGCTCGTCGCGCTCTCGTTCGTGCAGGAGCTGTGGCAGTGGGTCGCGCTGCACGGCGTGCTGCTCACCATCGGCTCCGCGCTCACCGGCAACCTCGTCGTCAACGTCACGCTGTCGAAGTGGTTCGTGACGAAGCGCGGCCGCGTGCTGAGCGTGGCGTCGATGGGCGTCTCCGCCGCCGGCATCGTCATCCCGCCGTTGCTCACGCCGCTCATCGACGCGATCGGCTGGCGCGAGTCCTGGCGCGTGCTCGCCGTCGCGACGCTCGTCGTCGTGTTGCCGCTGACGTTCCTGATGCGTCGCGCGCCCGAGGACCACGGGTTGCACCCGGACGGCGTGAGCGCTGCCGAGGCGCAGCGTGGCGACGGCCGCGCGGCGGCCGAGCTCGCCGCCTCGCTCACGCGCAGCGAGGCACTGCGCACGCGCGCGTTCTACCTGATCGTGTTCGCGTACGGGCTCGCCGGGCTCGCGATCGGCGTGATCCTGATCCAGACGATCCCGTTCATGACGGACGCCGGCTACTCGCGTTCGACTGCCGCGTTCATGATTGTGCTGACGTCGATCCCGTCGCTGCTGACAAAGCCGCTGTGGGGCATCGCCGTCGACCGCGTCGATGCGCGCTATCTCACGATCTTCGGCTTCTGCGCGAACGCGCTCGCGCTGGCGACGATCGTGTGGAGCGTGAGCGCGCACGCCGATGCGATGGTGTACCTCGGGTTCTTCCTGCTCGGCATCGGCTGGGGCGGCTTCATCCCGCTGCAGGAGGTGATCTGGGCGTCGTTCTTCGGACGGCGGCACCTCGGCGCGGTGCGCAGCGCGGGGCTGCCGTTCTCGCTGATCCTCGGCGCCGGTGGACCGCTCGTCGTGGCGCTGTACTTCGATGTCGTCGGGGACTACAACGGCGCGTTCCTCGCGATCGCCGCGTGCCAGCTGCTGGGCGTCGCGCTGCTGCTGCTCGCGCGCCGGCCGACGCCCGCCGCGCGCGCCGCATGAGCGCCACGATGCGTATCGAGTGGCGTATCGAGCGCACCGCTCGCCTGCTCGCGACGCTCGCCGCCAGCGCGCTGCTCGCGGCAACGAGCTGCGGCGACGACGCGCCGCCACCCGCCCCCGCTGCGGGCAGCACGACCGCCCCGCCAGTCGCCACCATCGCGGCCGCGCCGCCCGCCGACGGCTGCGCGCAGGACGCGCCCGGCAGGCCCGGCCGCGCGATGTGGCGTGTACCGATCGACTTCGGCGAGAGCGACGTGCTCGTCGACGTGCCCGCCGCATACCGCGCCGGCGTCCCGCTGCCGCTCGTGCTGAACCTGCACGGCGGGCAGACGACCGCCGACGCCCCGCGCGACCACGCCCGCTACACCGGGCTCGCCGCGGTCGGCGAGGCGCACGGCTTCATCGTCGTCACGCCCGCCACCGTCGGCGTGGCGATGCTGCACGCGACGCTCGATCGCGTGCAGGCGCAGTGGTGCATCGATCGCGAGCGCGTGTACGCCGCCGGGCTGTCGCGCGGCGCGGGCCTCGCGATGTCGCTCGGCTGCACGACGCCGCGGCGTGTCGCCGCGATCGCGGCGGTCGCGGGGCTGCGCTACACGGCGCTCGCGTGTGACGACACGCCGCCGCTGCCCGTGATCGCGTTCCACGGCGCCGCCGATCGTATCGCGCCGTTCGAGGCGGCACTCGAGTCGGCGCAGCGCTGGGCGGCGCACAACGGCTGCGCGCCGAATACGCGGCCCGAGCCGCTGGTCGGGCCGGTCACCGTGACGCGCTACGCCGCGTGCGCTGGGGGCGCGGCCGTCGAGTTCTACGCGATCGAGGGCGACGGGCACACCTGGGCCGGCGCCGCGCAGCCCGGCAGCGCCGCCGACGAGACGACGCAACTGATCACCGCGAACGAGCTGCTGTGGGCGTTCTTCGCGCCGCGGCGACTCGCACGCTGAACCTCGCGGGCGACGCGGCGAAGCCGGACTAGCGCGCGCTCTCGAGGTACGCGTCGCCCGTGATCTGCGACTCGCGCAG
>CAMDBZ010000022.1 GCA_945889565.1 Thermoflexus hugenholtzii JAD2
CCGCCGGGCAGCCGCGGTAGCCGTCGCTGCCGGTTGCGTCGAGCGGCGCGTGGCGGCGGCCTTCGCCGGCGCAGCGCGACTGCTCGACTTTGGGGCGACGCCGGTGCGCACGAGCAGCTTCTGCCACTCGCGCGCGATCGCCTGCTCGAACGCAGCGAGCGTGCCGGAGTTTTCGATGCGCACGTCCGCGTGCGCGAGCCGTTCGCGGTTGGAGAGCTGCGAGTCGATGCGCGCCTGCGCCTGCGCCTCACTGAGGTTGTTGCGCGTCATGATGCGCTGGCGCGCGATGTCGGGCTCGACGGTGACCACCCAGACCTCGTCGGCGAGGTCCATCCAGTTCGCCTCGATCATCACGGCGGCCTCGAGCACGATCGTGGCCTCGGGGGTGCGGCGCTTGAGGTCGGCGATCTCTTCGCTGGCGAGCCGGCGGATCTCGGGCCAGACGATGTCGGTGAGGCGCTTCATCTGCACCGGGTCGCCGAACACCTTGCCGCCGAGCAGCTGGCGGTTGATAGTGCCGTCCGCTTGCACGAGGTCGTGCCCGAACTCGTTCACCACGGCTTCGAAGCCGGGTGAGCCAGGCTCGTAGACACGATGGCCGACGCGATCGGCGTCGATGACGACGGCGCCGAACTCCTTCAGCCTCGTGGCGGCAGTGGATTTACCGGAGGCGATACCACCGGTCAGGCCAATAACGGTCATCTGGCTCTCCGCTGGGCGCACAAACGTACGGGGCGCGCATTCGCGAATTGTATTCGTGGCCTCGTGGGGACGCAAGAATCACGAATGTGCGCACAAGCACGATCCGCGCGTCCCGGACCCCGTCCGACAGTCGCTGCACCAGCAGACCACGACCGCGCCATCCGAGACCACCGTCGTGGGGGCGCGGTCGTGGTCGCTACGAGCGGGGCGGCGCCCCGCCCGCTTACGGGAGCTCTTTAATCGCCTTGATCAGCTCGGGCACGACGGCCTTGTAGTCGCCGACGATGCCGAAGCGGGCAGCCTTGAAGATGTTCGCCTCGCGGTCGCGGTTGATGGCGACGATCGTCTTGGCGCCGGAGCAGCCGGCCATGTGCTGGCTCGCGCCCGAGATCGCGACGGCAATGTAAAGGTCCGGCGTCACGACCTTGCCCGTGAGGCCGACCTGCTGGCTCGGCGGGTACCAGCCGAGGTCGCAGGCTGCGCGCGAGGAGCCGACGGCCGCCTTGTCGGTGCCGAAGGCCGCGGCAAGCTCCTCGACGACGCGGAAGCCCTCGGGGGCGCCGAGGCCGCGACCACCGGAGACGACGATCGGGGCGTCCTGGATCTGCAGGCCGGTGCTGACGGCGGCCTCGCGGCCGGTGATCTCCGTGCGCGCGGCGCCGGCGGCGGGGAGCGCCACGGTCTCGCCGGTGGCGCCGGCGCGCTCGGCGATCGGGTCCTGCGACTTCGCGCGCACGGTGATCACCGCGGGCGACGTCTTGAACGAGTACGTGGCCTGTGCGTTGCCGCCGTACGCGGAGCGCGTGGCACGCAGCCCCTCGGCGCTCTGCTCCACCCGCACGCAGTCCATCGCTGCGGCGGTGCCGCGGCGGAAGGCGAGCCGCGGACCGAGGTCGCGGCCGACCATCGACTGCGCGATCAGCACCACGGCGGGGCTCGCCTGGTCGAGCGCTGCCTCGACGGCGGCCAGCCAGTGGTCGGAGCGGTACTGGTCGTACGCCGCGTCGTCGGAGGCGAGCACGCGGTCCGCGCCGGCGGCGAAGGCGGCGCCGGCCTGGCCGGTGGCGCCGCTGCCGAGCAGCACGGCGTTGGTCTTGCCGCCGTCCGCGAGCTGCGTCGCGAGGCCAAGCAGCTCTGTGGTCGTCATTGTCACTGCGCCCCCGGCGACCTCGCCGACGACGAGTATGTCCTGTGCCATCCCCCGCCTGCCCTTCCTTCGTGCTGCGCGCGCGTGCGCGCGGTGCTCGATGAGCCGCTCAGCGCGGCGGTGCTAGATGAGCTTCGCGTCGCGCAGCGCCTGCGCGAGCGCCTTCGCCTGCTCGGCGGGCGTGTCGCCCTCCATGATCTGCACGTCGCCGCCCGCGGGCGGCTGGAACAGCTTCTCGAGCTTGAGGCGCGAGCCCGCGGCGCCAAGCTCGGACGCCTGCAGGCCGAGGTCGGCGGGCGTCCACGTGGTCACGGTCTTGCGCGCGGCTTGCATGATCTGCTGCAACTTCGGGTAGCGCGGGTCGCCGAGCTCGTTCGACACCGTGATCACGGCCGGCCCGGCCATCTTCACGGTCTCGAAGCCGTCCGCCAGCACGCGCTGCACGATGAAGCCGCCGCCGTCCGCCTTCACGTCCTTGGCGATGATCGCGGAGGGCCAGCCGAGCTCCTCGGCGATGCCGAGGCCGACCTGGCCCATGTCCCAGTCGGCGGCCTGGCGGCCGCAGAACACGGCATCGACGTCGCCGAGCTTCTTCACAGCCGCGGCGAGCGCGTGCGCCGTGGTGTAAGAGTCGCCGCCCTGGAACTCGTCGGCGGAGAGCAGCACGCCCTCGTCGGCGCCCATGGCGAGCACCTGCTTGATCGCGGCCTGCGCGCTCTCCTTGCCGAGCGAGATGACCGTGACCTTGCCGTCGCCGCTCTGCTCCTTGATGCGCAGCGCGGCCTCGGCGGCCTGTGCGTCGAACGGGCTGAGCACGGGGGCGATGCCCTGCGCGGGAATCACCTCGTTCTTCGCCGCGTCGATACGGAACGCCGCCGGTGGCGTCTCCGGGTCCGGGATCTGTTTCGCGCAGACAACCAGGTGCATGGCTTGCGTACCCTCCCTCGCCGCTACTGACGCGCGAGCGCGCGCCTGTGATGGTGCTGTTCGCTAGCGATCCGAGCCGCCGCCGCCCGCCCCTGCCCCGGCGGGACCGAAGACCGCCTGGTCCAGGAGCTCGGCGATGTCGAACGCGCGCATCCGGCCTTCTTCCTCGGGCTGGATGGCCGGAATGCCGTCCTCGAACATCTGGATGCAGAACGGGCAGTTGGAGACGACGCTGGCCGCGCCCGTGCCCACTGCCTCCTCCGCGCGGACGTGGTTGACGCGCCGGTCTCCCACCTCTTCCTGCCACATGTTGCCGCCGCCCGCCCCGCAGCAGAGGCCGCGGCTGCGTGAGCGCTCCATCTCCTGCACCGCGGCGCCGGGCAGGAACTCCAGGATCTGCCGCGGCGCATCGTACACGCCGTTGAGGCGGCCGAGGTAGCACGAGTCGTGATACGTGACGGAGCTGTCGATGCGGTGCTGCGGGCGCAGCCGGTTATCGGTCAGCGCCTGCGCCAGGAACTCGGTGTGGTGCAGCACCTCGAAGCGGCCGTCGAACTGCGGGTACTCGTTCTTGAACGTGTTGAAGCAGTGCGGGCAGTTGGTGATCACGCGCTGCACGTTCTTGGCCTTGAACGTCTCCACCAGCTGCTGCGCGAGTATCTGGTACAGGTACTCGTTGCCCAGCCGCCGCGCGGGGTCGCCGTTGCAGGTCTCCTCTTGCCCGAGCACGCCGAAGGAGGTGCCGGCCTCGCGCAGCAGCTTGAAGACCGAGCGCGTGATGGGCAGGTTGCGTTCCACGAGCGCGCCGGAGCAGCCGACCCAGTACAGATACTCCTGACTGCCGTCGAAGGCGGGCACGTCCTCCAGCCCCTCCATCCAGGACTCGCGCGTGAGCGTGGTGCCGCGCCAGGGGTGGCCGCGCACCTCGATGTTCTCCAGCGCCGCCTGCGCGGTGGCGGGTACGCGCGCCTCATCCATGACGAGGTAGCGGCGCATGTCGACGATGGTGGGCACGTGCTCGATCAGCACGGGGCATTCCTGCACGCACGCGCCGCAAGTGCGGCACGCCCACAGCGTCTCGTCCTTGATCACGTCGCCGACCATGGCGACAGGCGAGACCGCGCGCTGGTCGCCGCCGGCGTGGCCGACGCGCTGGAGCTCCGGGCCGACGTCCGCGAGGTGCGCCTTGAGGTCCTGGATCAGCTGCATCGGCGACAGCGGCTGGCCCGCGAGGTTCGCGGGGCACACCGACGTGCAGCGGCCGCAGCGCACACACGCGTCGAGCTCGAACAGCTGCTTCCAGGTGAAGTCCTGCACCTGCCCGACGCCGAAGACCTCGCGCTCTTCGATGTTCTCGATCTTCGTCAGCCGGCCGGGGGCGTCCGTGCGCAGCAGGTACGCGTTGGCTGGCGCGAAGAAGAGGTGGTCCAGCTTCGTGAACACGACGAGGCCGAGCCAGCTGAACGCGACCACGATGTGGCCCCACCACGCCCACGTGTGCGCGCCCAGCAGCTGGCCGTCGCGAAACTCGAAGACCTCGACGAGCTTGGCGATGCCGTACGAGGCGAACGACCAGCGCGCCCACGCCTCGTGCTCCGCGAGCTCGCTCGCGCCGATGCGCAGCGCCTCGACGGCGAAGCCGGAGAGCAGGATCAGCGCGAGGCCCCAGAGGATGAGGTGGTCCTCCAGCCGCTCGTCCCAGCGCAGCCGCCGGTACGAGTCGAAGTAGCGGCGGTTGAGCGCCATGCCCACGCCGACGAGCCCGATCACCCCGAACAGGTCGCCGTAGAACGAGAAGAACAGGTAGTAGTTGCCCTGCAGGAAGTGAATCGACAGGTCCGCGTCGAGCGCAACCTGCGCGGTGACGAACGTGAGCACGATGATCGACGAGAAGATGCACCAGTGCATGATCCCGGCGTAGCGGTCGCGGCGAATCTTCTCCTGCCCCAGGCCGAGGCGGAGCGCGTTGCGGGCGCGATGGCGCGGGAACAGGCCCACGCCAGGCGTCGGCCGGCCGAGTAGCCACAGCCCGGCGTGGCGGCCGAAGCCGTACACCAGCAGCCCGACAAGCGAGGCCATGAACACGTAGACCGCCCACGGCTGCTGGACGTTGAAGAAGATCTCGCGCCCCGCGTCGGTGCGCTCGACCTCGAGCGCGGCGATGAGGCCGATGCCCGAGAGGCCGACGGCGGGCGACCACCAGCCGCCGACCATGCGGACAGGGCGCCGAGGCGTGGCCGCCTCGGCGTCTCGTGCGGGGCGCGCGAAGCGCACGCCTATGCCTTCGGCGTAGCGGCGGGCTGCTGCCCGTACATCGTGCGCAGGTCGTTCTTCAGGATCTTGCCCAGGTGGTTGCGTGGCAGCTCCGGGACCCACTCGTAGAGCGAGGGCGACTTGTAGGACGCGAGCCGCGCCTTCACGTAGGTGGTCAGCTCCTCCAGCGTCGGCTGCGCGGCGCCCGCGGCGGGAACCATGATCGCCTTCACGACCTCGCCCCACTCGACATCCGGCACGCCGATCACCGCAGCTTCGGCGATCGACGGGTGGTCCTCGAGGATGTTCTCGATCTCGCCTGGGGAGATGTTCTCGCCGCCGCGGATGATCAGGTCCTTGATGCGCCCGGTGATGAAGAGGTAGTTGTCGTCGTCGAGGTAGCCGACGTCGCCGGTGTGCAGCCAGCCGTCGTGCACCGCCGACGCAGTCTCTTCGGCGCGCTTCTGGTACTCGCGCATGATGCGGTCACCGCGGATGCAGATCTCGCCTTCCTTGTTCGCCGCGAGCAGGTCGCCGTCGGCGCCCATGATCCCCACGTCGATGTCCGGCATCGGGCGGCCGACCGAACGCAGCCGCTTGAGCTTGAGCTCGTTCTGCTCGGGCGTGCCGTTGAGGCGGTGGTCCTCCGGATCGAGGTAGGACATCGTCGACGTGGACTCGGTCTGCCCGTAGGCATTCATCAGCCCGCACGTGAACGCGTCCATCGCGTTACGCACGATTTCGAACGGCATCGGCGCCGCACCGTACGTGATCAGCTTGAGCGACGAGATATCGTACTTCTCGAAATCGTCCGCCTCCATGACGCGCTTGAGCATCGTCGGCACCACGAACGCGTGCGTCACGCGCTCGCGCTCGACCGTGTCGAGCCAGCCGGCCGGGTCGAACGCCGGCAGGATCGCGAGCTTGCGGCCGGACCACAGCGAGCCGAGCATCGTCGTGGCGCCGGCGACGTGGAAGAACGGGACGGAGACCAGCGTCGTCTCCTGCTCGCTGGAGGGGTCGCACGGGTTCTGCGTGTTGATCACGTAGGCCGTGAGCGTCTTGTGCGTGAGCACCACGCCCTTCGGCAGCGCCGTGGTGCCCGAGGTGTAGATCACCAGCGCGGCATCGTCGTCGTCCACCTCGGCCCAGAACGGGTCCTCGGAGCCATCGGCGATGAACTGCTCGTACGTGCGCAGGCCCTCGGCGCTGAAGTCCAGCGTGAAGACGTGCTGCACCTTCGGTAGGTTCGCCTTGATCTGCTGGAAGATCGGGTAGTAGCGCTCAGAGACGAAGAGCACGTTCACGTCGGAGGCGTCCAGCATGTACTGGAGCTCTTCCGTCTTCGCGCGGAAGTTGAGCGGGACGTACGTCGCGCCGACAGACGCTGACGCGTAGTACAGCTCCACGAAGCGGTTCGAGTTGACCGACATGATGCCGACGTTCGCGCCCTTGCCCACGCCGAGCGCGTGCAGCGCGTGCGCGAGCTTGTTCACGCGTACCTGCAGCTCCGCGTACGTCACGCGCTCCGTGGGGTCGGCCAGCGCGAGGCGCTCCGGGACCATGCTGCCGGCAATAGTCAGAATCTCGGCGGTGTTCACGATCGCTACCCCCTTTGGCGTGCGGCGGCGGGTCGCACCCGCGCGCTATGGCCGCACATACAGGCGTCCGTCCGTTTCGCTCTGGATCGCGATCGGTCGCAGGTCCAGGCCGTCCCCATTCAGTGCGCGCCCCTCCAGGTCATAGGTCGCGCCGGTGCACCCGTCGAAGAAGCGGCCGGTCCGCGATTCGCCAGCGGCGCCCTCGAGCGGCAGATCCGGGCGGAACGTCACGCGGCAACTCTCTCGATCGGGCGGATTATGCGGGTCGAGGTCCGACAGCGCGAGCACCCGCCCATCGAGCGCGCGGACCACGAAGAAATGGTCCGTGCTGCGATAGACGACGCTCCCCGGTGTGTAGTCAGCGGCCGTTCCAAGCGCGATACGACCATCCCCTCGCGTCGCCACGAACGTCACGAGCGCCACCACGACCGCCCCGAGCGCGACCAGCGCCACGGCGACGAGGCAGCCCGGCCGCACGCCTGTCGGCCCGGCGGTGCGGTCGCGATTCGCGGCGGCCGTCAGCTCTTCCGTGGCTGTGCGCCGTCAGGCACCGCGAAGCGGCCACATCATAGTGAAGCGTGATTGCGCGCGCCACAGCCCACGCATCGCGGTTCGGTAGGGCGAATGTGCGGGGCGAACGGGAGGCGCGCCCGGCCGCCTCACGAGCGGCGGCTGCGGTCGCCCAGCACCTCGACCCACAGGTGCTGGCCGTCCGCGACCGTACGGTACTCGAGGTGGAAGCTGCGCAACGGCTCGGCGGTAGGCGGCAACGCGTCGCCGTTCGCGTACCACACCCCCCCGCTGCAGGCGTCGACGTAGACGCCGGGCTCGCCGTTCACGTTGCGCGCGCGGCCGCGCTCGTCAGCAGGCAGCCAGCTCACCGGGCAGCCGCTGCTCTTCACGAAGCCGTCGAGGGCGCGCAGCCGCCCGTCGGCGAGGCCGACGACGTAGAACTGCTGCTCCGGGTACGCCACGACGCGCCCGATGGCGAAGCTGCTCACGAGCCCGGCATCGACGAGCGCGAACTTCGGCGGCTCTGACTTGAACGTGCCCCAGAGCACGGCGAACACGCCTGCGATCACGACCAGCAGCACGCCGAGCAGCCCCAGCGGCCGCCCGCGCAGCTGCGCGCGGAGCCGGCGCTCGGGCGCGACCGCCTTCACGCGCCGCCCCCGAGCGAGGCGGCGAGCCGGCGCTCGAGCGCCAGCCCCTGCGCAAGCGGCAGGTCCAGCCCGTCCACGACGGCGCGCTTGGCGGCGCGCAGCGCTCCGGGCGGGAGCGCGGCGAGGCGCGCGGCCCACGCCTCGGCGGTGGCCAGCAGGCGCTCGCGCGGCACGACCGCGTGCACGAGGCCGAGCGCGAGCGCGCGCGCCGCGTCGATGGGTTCGCCGCTCGTCGCCATGCGCAGCGCGGCGCCGAGCGGGGCGTGGCGGGCCACGGTCTGCGTGCCGCCCGCCGACGGGATGTAGCCGAGCGTCACCTCCGGGATGGCGAAGCGCGCATCATCGGCGGCCACGCGCAGGTCGCAGTACAGCGCTAGCTCGAGCCCCGCGCCGTACGCGTAGCCGCCGATCGCGGCGACGAGCGGCAGCGAGAGCGACGCCATCAGCCCCCACAGGTCCCGGTCCAGCCGCGCCTGGCGCGCCGCGACGACACTGGGCGCGCTGCCGAACTCGGTGATGTCGGCGCCGGCGGAGAAGGCGCGCTCGCCCGCGCCTGCGATCACCGCGGCGCGCACGCTGGGGTCGTCGCGCAGCAGTTCCAGCTGCGTCCACAGCTCGTCGCGCATCGTGAGGTGGATCGCGTTCAGCCGCCCGGGCCGGTGCAGCGTGAGCCAGACGACGTCCCCGCGCCGCTCGGCCAGCACGAAC
Organism: Thermoflexus hugenholtzii JAD2; assembly: GCA_945889565.1. Taxonomy (GTDB): domain Bacteria; phylum Chloroflexota; class Dehalococcoidia; order UBA2979; family UBA2979; genus SHYP01. The sequence goes on from CAMDBZ010000022.1 coordinate 8,502, forward strand.
GGCGGAGCGTCGACCGCGGGCGGCGGCGTGCGGTCGGCCTCGGGCATCGTGCTTCCCTGTCCGTGCTCGCCCGCAGCGCGGCTAGAGCCAGTCCGGCTTCATGATCTCGCGGGTGTGCGCGGCGTCGTGCGTGCGCTGCAAGTCGGCGTTAATGCGCTCCGCCAGCGTCAGCAGCGTAGCGCTGCCCGGGCGCAGCTCGTCGGCGCCGAAGCGGCGCAGCGCGGCGGCGTCGGCACGGCTGAGCGGGAGCGCCAGCACCTGGTCCAGCACGAACTGCGCGAGCGCCTGCGCTTCCTCCTGGGCGAACTCGACCTTCACGAGCGCGTCTCCTTCTCCGACATGTAGACCATGCCGCGCAGCCGCACCATGCGCGTGGTGCGCTCGTCGATGGTGTTGCCCAGCGCCTCGTTGCAGGCGAGGGCGAGCCGGTCGAGCTCGTCGCTGCCGATGGTGTGCGCCTCGCGCCAGGCGCGCACGGCCTCCTGGCCCGCTTCGCTGAGGCCGCCGTGGTCGATGAGCTGCGCGCTCACCCGGACGAGCACGGCCTGGACCTCGTCCGTATTCAGGATCACGTTCATCGGTCGCTGCGCTCCTTGTTCCTGCCCCGGCGGCGGGGCCAGTGTACGGGTCGGGCGGCCCCGGATCAGTGCCCTTCGAGTCAGTGCCCGTCGAAGTGGGGCGCGCGCTGCTCGACGAACGCGCGCACGCCTTCGGCGCGGTCGGCGGTGGTCTGGAGGATGACCGTGAGGTCGAGCTCCGCGCGCAGCCCTGCCGCCAGCGGCAGCTCGCTGCCACGATAGACCGCCTCCTTGGCGAAACGCGCCGCGATCGGTCCACGGCTCGCGATCGTACCCGCGAGCGCGTGCGCGGCCGGCAGCAGCGCGTCGGCGGCCACCACCTCGCTGACCAGGCCGATGCGCAGCGCCTCGGCGGCGTCGATCTCGGCGGCGGTGAGCAGCAGCCGCAGCGCGTGCGCGCGGCCGACGGCGCGCGGCAGACGCTGGGTGCCGCCGGCGAGCGGCAGCCGCCCCGCCGCGACGTCGGCGAGCGCGAAGCGCGCGTCCGCCGCGGCGATGCGGATGTCGCAGGCGAGCGCGAGCTCGAGGCCGCCGGAGCAGGCGCGGCCGCGGAGCGCGGCGATCGTCGGCTGCGGGACGGCGGCGAGCGCGTCGGCGGCGGCCCCGGGCGGGCGGGCGTAGCGGTCGGCCGCGGGCTCGGCGAGCAGCGCCGCGCTCCAGCCGCAACCGAAGTCGGCGCCCGCGCCGGTGACCACGAGCACATGGATGCGGTCCGTGGCCGCGGCCACCTCGGCGGCCGCAGCCGCCAGCGCTTCGAGCGTGGCGCGGTCCAGCAGCCCATCGGGCGGGTCGAGCGCCAGCGTGGCCACGAAGCCATCGACGGTGAGCGTCACGAACGGCACGCAAACCTCGCGAGCGGGGCGCGCCTCCGGTCGAAGGCCCCCGCCGAGCGGCGGGGGCGCGATCGTACGAGCGCCCGCGTGAAGGCGTCAACGCGCGCGCGCGCCGGGCTGGGCTGGACGCGCGAGGGGCGGGCTGCGCCGCTCGTCGACGATCGCGCGTGGTGCTGGAAGGCGGGCGAGCGTGGATCTCGGGCTCGAGGGGCGGTCGGTCATCGTCACCGGGGCCAGCCGCGGCATCGGCCTGGCGATCGCGGAGGCGTTCGCGCAGGAAGGCGCGCGGCTGACCATCTGCGCGCGCGGCGCCGAGGCGCTGGAGGCAGCGCGCGCGCGCCTCGCGGCCGCCGGCGCGACGGTGCAGGCGGTCGCCGGCGACGTGACCGCGGCGGCGGACTGCGAGCGGCTGGTCGCGACGGCCGTCGAGGGCTTCGGCGGCCTCGATGTGCTGGTGAACAACGCCGGCGGCCGCGGCCGCGACGAGGACCGCGACCGGCGCTGGCACGAGAGCTTCGACCTCAACGTGGTCTCGGCGATGCGCCTCGCGCAGCTCGCGCGGCCGCACCTGGCCCGCGCGGCGGCCGCCGGGCGGGGCGGCGCGATCGTCAACATCTCGTCGATCTACGGCCGCGAGAGCGGTGGCGGCGCCGAGTACAACGCGACGAAGGCGGCGCAGATCGCGCTCTCCAAGGCGTACGCGCTAGAGTGGGCGCGCGAGGGCATCCGCGTGAACTCGGTGGCCCCCGGCTCGATCGCGTTCGAGGGTGGTAGCTGGGCGCGGCGGATGGCGGACGACCCGGAGGCGATGCGCGCGTTCATCGCGCGCGATATCCCCGGCGGGCGCTTCGGGCGGCCCGAGGAAGTGGCCGCGGTGGTGGTGTTCCTCGCCTCGGCGCGAGCGTCGTGGGTGCTGGGCGCCACCGTCAACGTCGACGGCGGGCAGTCGCGCTCGAACATCTAGCGCCCCTCGGGGCAACTCATCGAGGCAGACACGGGACGGAGCGGGCGATGCGGTTCAAGCGGTCGGACCTGCCGGGGCTGGCGATCGCGGCGCTCGCCCCGCCGCTGCTGACGCTGCTGTTCCTCGCGTCGTTCGACGTGTGGCACCACGAGGGCACGCCGCTGATCGGCTTCATGGCCGGCAACTTCGCGGGCGCCGTGGGCACCATGGCGATCTTCAGCCGCTTCGTGCGCAACTGGACGGTGCCGCTCGCGCTCGCCGGGCTGCTCGCGGTGTTCGTCGCGGGCGTGATCTGGGCGCAGCAGGCCGGACACGACGGCACCGCGCTCGCGACCGGGCTGAAGTGGGCGGCGCTGATCGACTTCATGGTCCTGAATCTCGCAGTTGGCCTGCAGGTGATCACGAACGCGCTGCTGCCCGTGCTCGACCGCCGCGACGCACGCCGCGCCGCCGGCGGCCCGAGCTAGCGCCGCGACCGCCGTGCCCCCTGCGGCCGAGGGCCCGGCCGGGGGGCCGCTCGACGCCCCCGCAGAGCGGGAGCGCGCCGCCGCGCTCCACATGCTCGCGGCCTGGCTCGGCGAGCGCTTCTTCCGCACCTTCCGCCCCGCGCCCGCGGACGCGCCGCCGCCTGCGTCTCCAGACGCGCCGCCGTTCGACGCGCTGCTCACGCAGCGGGAGCGGCGCATCGCCGTCACGGTCGGCACGCTCTGGGAGGGCGAGACGCCCGCCGCCGCGCGGTCCTTCGGCGCGCTCGTGAGCGCGGACCTCGCCGCGGCGCACGACCCCGAGGCGTACGCGCTGTGGCTGCCCCCCGGAGCGAGCGCGCCCGTCGAGGAGCCCGAGCGCTCGGCCCAGCGCCTGCTCGTGACGCGCGGCCTGGCCGGGCTCGCCGCCGGAGAGCGCCGCGAGCTGCGCGTACCGGTGTCCATACGCCTCGCGAAGATCGACGCGGCGGGGGCGTACGTCTCCGTGGTGGGCGGACTCTCGAGCGTGTGGACCGACCTGTCCGAGGGCGCGAGCGGCGCGTACCACCTCGACAGCCGCGAGGTGCACCGACTGCCGGAGGAGCGCGCGGAGATGGAGCTGCTGATCGCCCGCGTACGCGACCGTGCGGCGTTGCTGGAAGTGGGCGAGGTGACGAGCTTCGAGCTGTCGGACAGCTGGCTCGTGTCGCGGCTGCCGGACGTGCCGGGCGCGAGCGCGCCCGCGGGGCTGACCGTCTTCGCCGCCCCGCCGGAGCACGACCCGCTGGACGGTGCGGTGCTCCGCCGCGGGCTGCGCGCCCACGTCGCACGCGCGCTCGCGCAACGCGCTGCAGGGCGCTGCGATATGTCGCTGCTGCTGCTCGTGGGCGCGATCGCGCATATGCCCGAAGAACGCGTCACGGCCGCGCTGCGCGGCATGAACCCCGCGGCGTACGGCGGCGTCGACCTGATCGCGCTCGCCGGCGACGGCCTGGTGCGCCAGATCCTGCAGCCGCGCTCGCTGCCCTGGGAGCGCTAGCGACTCGCCTCGGGATCGCCGGCCACGAGCTCCAGCAGGCGCTCAGGCGGCGAGCCGTGGGCGTTGGCGATCTCCACGTGCACCGGGCCCAGCGCATGCGTACCCGCCCACCGCTCGGCGGCGGCCAGGTCAGGCGTGGTGTCGGGGCCCGCGCCCGCAGACTCGCCGACGAACACCACGCGACCCGCGCCCCGCTCGCGCATGCGCTCGCCCGCCGCTCCGAGCACGTCGAGCGCCGCCGGGGCGAACGCGACGGCGAGGTCGAACGGCCCGACAGCCCCCTCGAGCGCGGCGAGCGCCGAGGCGGCGCTGGGGGCCGCGGCGAGCTCGACCGCCTGGCCGTCGCGCCCGAGCGACCAGCACTCGTTGAGGATGGAGTGCGCCGCGGTCACCTCGTCGCGGTCGGCGGTGAGCGCGGCGATCGAGACCGTCGCGCCGTGCCGCGCCAGCGCGACGGCGAGCGGGCGCGCGAGCGGCTCCGCTGCTCCGATGATGAGCGCGTGCCGCACGGCCACCAGCGGCAACCCGGTCACGCGGCCTCCGCCCGCGCGCGCAGCGTCGCGCCGGCGCGCGCGGCCGGGTCGCCCGCGAGCGCGGCGACGACGAGCGCCC
>CAMDBZ010000023.1 GCA_945889565.1 Thermoflexus hugenholtzii JAD2
GTGCGCGCGAAAGATGCCGACGAGGTCCAGCAGCGCGTGCCGCTGCTCCGCCGTGCAGCGCAGCTTCACCAGCGCGAGCTCGCGCATCACCGCGTCCGCGCTGGTCAGCTGCTCCACCCGCACGACGTCGATGAGCTTGTACAGCTGCCGCTGCACCTGGTCGACGATGCCGCCTGCGCCCTCGTCCTCCACGACGATGGTCATGCGCGAGATGCCCGCCTCCTCCGTCGTGCCGACGGCGAGCGAATCGATGTTGAAGCCGCGCCGCCGGAACAGCGACGCGACGCGGTTCAACACGCCCGGCCGGTCCTCGACGAGCGCGACCATGGTGTGCTTCATCGCGCCACTTCCTGCTGCTCGCGCGGCGCCTCGACGGTCTCCTTGAGCGCGGCGCCCGCCGGCACCATCGGCCAGACGTTGCCCTCGGCCTGCACCTGGAAGTCTAGGATCACCGGCCCCGGGTGCGCGTTCGCCTCGCGGATCGCCGCGTCCACCTGGTCCGGCTCCGTCACGCGCAGCCCCATGATGCCGTACGCCTCCGCCAGCTTCACGAAGTCCGGCTGCGACATCGCCACGCACACGTAGTTGTCCTGGTAGAACAGCTCTTGCCACTGGCGCACCATGCCGAGGTAGCCGTTGTTCATGATCGCCATCTTCACCGGCAGCTGCTCATCCACCATCGTCGCCAGCTCTTGCAGCGTCATCTGGAAGCCGCCGTCGCCGCAGATCGACCACACCGCTGCGTCCGGCCGCGCCACCTGCGCGCCCAGCGCCGCCGGCACCTCGAAGCCCATCGTGCCCAGCCCACCCGACGTGATCAGCTGGTGCGGATGCGTGAACCGCATGTGCTGCGCCGCCCACATCTGGTGCTGCCCCACGCCCGTCACGATCACCGTGTCGTCCGCGTTCATCGCGGAGATGCGACTCACCACGTGCTGCACGGACAGCTCCGGCCCGCTCGGGATCGCCATCGAGTGCGCGTGCTCCGCGCGCAGGTCGTCGATCCAGCGCACCCACGGCACGTGCGTGCGTTGCGCGACCGCCGCCGTGAGCGCCGCAAGCGCGAGCTTCGCGTCGCCGAGGATCGGCGCTACCGTCGTGATGTTCTTGCCGTGCTCCGCCGGGTCGATGTCGATGTGCACCACCTGCGCCGTCGGGTTGAAGTCCGCGAAGCGCCCGAGCGCGCGGTCGTCCATGCGGTTGCCGATGCCGATCACCACGTCGGCGGTGGAGGCCGCGTGGTTCGCCTCGTACGACCCGTGCATCCCCAGCATCCCGTACGCGAGCGCGTGGTCCGTGGGGATCGACCCCAGCCCGAGCAGCGTGTTGAGCACTGGGATGCCCGCCTTCTCGGCGAACGCGCGCAGCTCCGCCGACGCGTTGCCGAGGATCACCCCGTGCCCCGCGATGATGATCGGCCGCTCCGCCGCGTCGATGATCGCCGCCGCCCGCGCGATCTGCGCGGGGTCCGGCTGCGGGCGCGGGTCGTAGCCGCGGATCACCACCCGCTCCGGCCACACGAACGCCGCCTCCTCCTGGAACACGTCCTTCGGGATGTCGATGTGCACCGGGCCCGGCCGCCCCGTCGTCGCGATGTACGCCGCCTCCGCGAACGTGTACGCGAGGTCCTCGGCGCGCATCACGAGGTAGTTGTGCTTCACGATCGGCGTCGTGATGCCCGTGATGTCCGCTTCCTGGAAGCCGTCCTTGCCGAGCAGGTTGCGTGCGACGTTGCCCGTCACGAACAGCGTGGGCACGGAGTCCATCATCGCGTTGGTGATCGCGGTGACGAGATTCGTCGCGCCCGGCCCCGACGTCGCCAGCGCGCAGCCGAGCCGCCCCGACGCGCGCGCGTAGCCGTCCGCCGCGTGCCCGCCGCCCTGCTCGTGCCGCACCAGGATGTGCCGCACCTCCGGGTGCGCCGGCCACCGGTCGTACAGCGGCAGCACCACCCCGCCCGGGTAGCCGAAGACCACGTCGATGCCGATCTTCTTGAGGCTCTCGAGCACGATATCGGCGCCGCTCATGCGTTGGCCGGCCCCTGCGGTGGGTGAAGTGGGTGCAGTTGGGCTCACGGTCGGGCTCCTCCGAGCTGGGGCGGGCGCTGGGCTCGCCGGGTACGTCGTTGTTCGGGAACGTGATAGCTGGAACTGCCGGATGGCAGACAGGTGGCGGCCCGACACGCGGGCCGTTCGGCGACGACCGCGCCATGGAAGCCCACGGCGCGCCCGTCGCCTAGCTAAGTACGAGGAGGGTGAGGAGGCGGCCCGCCGCGCAAGCGGGGGCCAGGAGGCCGCGCGGGGCTGCCTCGGAGGGGGTGCGGCTGCTCGTTGAGGAAGCTCGCATCGTCGTCGAAGTATTGGGCACGGCCGGACCGCACGTCAACCCAAAGGCGTCCACACTCGCGCGGCTCTTCCGGTGCGCCTGCGCCCGCAAGTGCGCCGTCAGAAGACCATCCGAACCAGGACCCCGGCGGAAGCCATCACCACGCTCGCCCCGAGCACGAGGGCCGCGCTGCATGATCGACAACCGACCAGCGTCAGCCAGCCAGCTGTCTCAAGAGCCTCCTCGAATGGCGCCTCCGGTTCCGCGACGTCGCGGCCCGGAATCGGCACACCGCAGTATCGACACGCGCGGGACGTGGGACCTAACTCCTCGCCGCAGGCGCGACACCGTGGTGCCTCGCTCACTCCAGCACCGTCGACTGGGGGTGCAGCCCCCACCACGCGAACCAGTACGCCTGCAGCCGCGGCAGCGCCGGCAGCTCGCCGCCGTGCACCGTGTGCACCAGCGCGTGCTCGCGCATCGCCCAGTGCTCGCCGCCCTCGTCGATGGCGAAGAAGTCGCGCCCCGAGCCCTCGACGCCGGTGAAGCGCAGCGCGCCGATGTCGTACGCCGCCGCCGCGAGGCCCGCGCCCTCGTTCAGCACCAGCACACCGCGGCCGCCCAGCTGCTCCTGCACCATCCGCCGCCGCGCGAGCAGGGCGAGCGGGTACGCGCGCGCCTCGCTGCCGGCGAGCACGCCGAGCACCGGCTCCTTGCCCGGGGGCGCGTTGCCGGCGAGCGCACCGCCGGGGAGTGCGCTGAAGCGCGGCTCGCGCGTCGCGAGCTCGTCCCGCACCGCCGCGCCCGAGGCGTAGTCGCGCACCACGCCGGTATCGAGCGTCAGCACGGTGGTCTCCGGGTGCCGCGCGGCCCAGTCCGCCCATGTGGTGACGAAGACCGGGACGCGCGCCTTGAGCGGGGCGGACGCCTCCGCGCCGGGCGCCACGCGCGCGCCGCTGAGCGCGTCCCAGAGCGCGAGCGACCCTTCTTCGAACAGCAGCGAGCGGCCGTCGAGGGCGAGCCCGGCTGTCCCGGCGCGCGGCCGCTCGCTGCTGTTCGCCGGGTAGCCGTACACCGCCGCGCCGCCGCACGGGAGGCAGTGCGCGAGCACGATCGGCGTTGCGCCGAGCGTGTCGTGCACGACGCCGTGCCACGCGACGATGCGCTCCGGGTAGGCGCGCGCCTCCTCGCCGACGACGACGCCGTACACCACGTCGCCATCGGCGAGGTACCGCTGCCGCTCGCGCTCGACGTGCGGGGGGTCGGTGAGCGGCCGCGACGCATTGGGCTGTACGCCGGTCCAGACGAGGCGCCCGAGCAGCGCCGCGTCCGCCTCGGCGGCGTCGAGCCGCGCGAGGAGTTGCGCGAACGTCGGCGCCTGCTCGGGCGTTGAGGTCAGCGCGAGCAGCGCGGCCTTCCACGCCGCGTAGCCGGGCGGCGTGCCCGCGCGCCAGCGCGTCGCGGCGAACGTGGACCACGCGCGTGCGTCCGGCAGGGCCTCGCCTGTGAGCCGCGTCAGCGCCGCGAGCACGTCGGCGCGCCAGCCGACGTCGACCCACAGCAGGTCGACGAGCGGCCAGATCGCGCGCGCGTCGCCTGCCCGTCCGAGTGCGCCGATCGCGTCGAGCCCGCCGGCGTTCGGCGGCAGGCACGTGCGTGCGTGCGCCGGCTCGTCGAGCCAGCACACCGCGCGTTGCAGCAGCGCTCGCAGCTCGGCGTCGGGCAGCGGCGAGCTTGCCGCGCCGCTGCGCGTGGCCGCCGCCGTGCTCGCGTCGGGCGTCGACGTTGGCGCGGGCGCGGTGCGCGCCACGCACGCGCTCGCGAGCAGCGCGCACGCGACGAGCAACGCTCGCGCCGACGATCGTTGGATGTTCACTCGTCCATGTTCGCGCGTGCGCGCTCGACGCGGGGGACCCTCACCCCCCAGCCCCCTCTCCCCGCACGCGGGGCGAGGGGGAGCGGAACGTCGCATGGTGAAGCACTGCGGCTGCGTCGAAGCCGGAGCCGCCCGTCACGGCGAGTGACCTAGCGCGCGCCGTAGCGTCGGCGTGAGACGTGGCGCGCGACGCGGGCGAGCGGCGCCAGCGTCGACGCGATCGGGCCGGTGCGCCGCGTGATCCGCTCGTACGTCGTCTCGCCGCGCACCAGCGCCACCGCCGCGCCCCACACGCGCCGCGAGCGCATGAGCGCGAACGCGAACGGCTCCGGGCACGCGTGGAACACCTCCATCAGCGCGCGCGAGGTCGCCAGCTCCGGCCCCAGCTCGCGCGTGAGCGCCAGCTGGTAGCCCGCGAGGTCGGGCGTCGTGCCCGCGAGGTAGTCGTCGACGGCCGGCGCGACGGCGATGCCGGAGGCGATCGCCGCGTAGATGCCCTCGCCCGAGAGCGGATCGACGAGCGCCGCCGCGTCGCCGACGAGCGCCGCGCCGTCCGCCGCCACCGTCATGCCCGGCACCTGCAGCGGCAGGTGATGCCCGCGCAGCCCTACGAGCGCCGCCGGGTCGAACCCCTGCGCGCGGCAGTACGCGTCGAGCGCCGGCCGCAGCTGCGCGCCCGCTGCCGCCTGCCACCCGCCGACACCGATGTTGATGTGGTCCGCCTTCGGGAAGAGCCACGCGTAGCCGCCCGGCAGGTCGGCGAGCGACAGCGCGACGCGTCCGCGCAGCCACTCGGGCACGCCGTCCGGGCACGGCAGCAGCGCTTCGAGCGCCACTGCGCGCTCCGCGGGGTGCGAGAAGCCAAGCTGCGTCGCGACGACGCCGTTCGCGCCGTCCGCGCCGACGACCGTGCGCGCGTGCAGCACGTCCTCGACACCGCCGCCGGAGCGCGGCGCGACGCGCAGCTCGTACGTGCCGTCGCGCAGCTGCACGGCGGAGCGCACGTGCTGCCCGTCGCGGAACTCGACGCCCGCCGCCTGCGCCTGCTCGACGAGGTACGCGTCGAGCCGCGAGCGCTGCGTCAGGTACGTCAGCACGCGCCCCGCGTCGCGCACCGTCGAGCGCCCCGCGCGGTCCTGCAGCACCGCCCCCGTGACGACCTGCTCGACGACCGGCGAGAGGTCGAACGGCAGCAGCGCGGCGCAGCGCACGGTGACGCCGCCCCCGCACGGCTTGTCCCGCGGGAACCGCGCCCGGTCGAGCAGCACGACGTCGACGCCGCGCGCGGCGAGCTCGCGCGCTGCGGTGGAGCCGGCGGGGCCCGCGCCAACGACGATGGTGTCAGTGGGGGGCATGGGTGAGGATGGTACGGCCGGAGAGCACCTTCGCTCGATGTGCGGGGCCGCGCGCATCGATGAGAGGATCGGCCGACCCGGCGGCACGTGCGCGGAGGAGCCGTGGATGAACTACTTGGAGGCGAGGCGTGGTGAGCAGCTATTCAGGCGGTATCGCACCCTTGCAGTCGACTATTACGCCGCGTCGGATGATCCCAACGAGAAAGCAGAGCTTCGGCAGCGGCTCGATGAGCTGTATCCGGCGGCGGTAGCACTGGCTCAGCAGATCGACGCGGAGGTGAGGTACGGATTCCCGGCGAACTCGTCGATGGGGGGTGTCGCTGGGAACTCCCTGATGATTACAGAAGAGCAGTACTTCGTTGCCGACGACAGCCGCCTCAGCGCGATCGATAGGTGCATTGGGGGATATGCGTTCCGACGCGCAGCTGCGAAGCGCCGTCTCCTGTCCCTGTGGTATTGGCCGATTGATCTGACTGGGTTAGTACTCAGGGTTCCCTTCCTCGTTCTGCGGGCGGCGGGGCTTCCCAGCGCGTACGAACAGACTGTCTGGGCTCAGGGCTTCAAGGTTCTTGTGTTTCTCGCGATGACCGTCATTGCGACGAAGTTAGGGATTGAAGCTGTGTCGCCGGACAAGCTCAGGTAGGTCCTGCGCAGCGGTCTACCTCAACCCCTACGCCAGCACCAGCACGAGCGCGGCGAACATCGCGACCTGGACGGCGACGGCGGCGGCGAGCAGCACGTAGCCGGCCATGCGATCCCACGCGTGCAGCACGATGCCCAGGCCGAGGTTGCCGAGCAGCAGCAGCGTCGCCGTGCGCGGCAGCTCGACGAGCGCTTCGCGGCCGGTCACGGGGATTACTGCGTCGTGGCGGCTCGGAGGGAATTGGATGGCGAGCGCCGCCGGCAGCGAGTCGTAGCGCAGCGCGAGCTGCGTCCACACGGCCACCACACCCACGATCGCCGCGCCCGCCAGCCACAGCGCGCGCCGGTCCGCCCAGAACGACTGCAGCACTGCCGCCGAACGCTCCACGTGGTGCGACACCGTGGCGGTCGGGCCGAGGTCCTGGCGCAGCTGCACCTCGCGCGCGAACTCGGCGGCGTCCTCCACGCTGATGCCGTAGGCGCGCTGGCCAGTCACCACGTACAGCACCTGCTCCGGCGCCTGGTGGGTCGAGTAGAACAGCACGTCGCCGACGCGCTCCACACGCGCCGTGCCCACGTGGTGCCCCCACCAGCTCACGCCGTGCACGCTCGGCACGCCGACGGAGGTGCCCGGCACCAGCCGTTCGATGGCATCGAGCGGCACCACCTGCTGCACCGGCCCCCACTGGATCACCAGCCCGTTGCGATCGAGCGCGTACGAGAGCGTCGCGAGCGAGTAGGTCCAGTACGCGAACAGCGCCGCGAGCGCGCCCGCGGCCGCCGCCCCGCCATAGCCGAGCAGCCCGCCCCAGCCGGCACCCGCCGTCACGCCGACGTTCAGCAGCAGCAGCGCGATGCCCGCCGCCCACAACGTGAGCAGCGTACCGACGAGCAGCCCGAGCGCGCGCGAAGGCTGATAGAACACGTCGAGATGTACCCCGGGGGGCGGGGGAGGCGCCCAGCGTCGACCAGTCTACGTCACCGCGCGGTTAGCAACCCGCGCAGAACGTCGGGCGACCGGGCGCGCGAACTCCGAGAAGCGTGACGCACGTGCACCACACGCCAGCGAACGCAAGCGCCACTACCGAATGCGCAGCGAGGCCGGGCCGCGCCCGTCACGACGAGTGACTCACGGCGAGTGACCGAGTGACCTAGGCGCGGACGGGCGTCGACGCGTACACGGGCGTCAGCCACTCGCGGTGCGCGGCGCGGCCCGTGATCGTCTCGAAGTAGCGGTGCTGGATGGCGGCCGTGATCGGGCCGATCGCGCCGTCGCCCACCGGCAGGCGGTCGACGGAGGTTACGGGGGTGACGTGCGCGGCGGTGCCGGTCATGAACAGCTCGTCCGCGATGTACAGCTCGGTGCGGTCGATCGAGCGCTGCTGCACGGGGTAGCCGAGCTCCGCCGCGAGTTCGCACACCGTCTCCAGCGTGATGCCCTCGAGGATGTTGTCCTGCGGCGGCGGCGTGATCAGCGTGCCGCGGCGCACCATCACGATGTTCTCGCCGGAGCCCTCGGAGACGTGCCCGTCCGAGTTCAGCATGATCGCCTCGTCGAAGCCGGACTGCTCCGCCTCGGTCTTGGCAAGCGAGTTGTTGACGTACAGCCCGGAGACCTTCGCGCGCGCGGGGATCATGTTGTCGTCCACGCGCCGCCAGGAGGAGACCATGCAGCTGATGCCGCTCGCGGAGTCGAGGTACGCGCCCAGCGGGATCAGGTAGAACAGCACGTCGTCCGACACGTTGTGCAGCCGCGGTCCGATCACGCTCTGCGCCTTGTACGCCATCGGACGCACGTACACGTCCTCGTGGTAGTCGTTGCGCTGCGCGAGCTCGGTGACCACGCGCACGAGCTCGTCGTCCGGGTAGCTGATGCCGATGCGCAGGATCTTCGCGTTCTGGCGGAGCCGCGCGATGTGCTCTGCGAGCCGGAAGATGTACAGCTCCCCCTGCTCGGCGTTCCAGTTGCCGCGCACGCCCTCGAACACTGCCGTGCCGTAGTTGAAGGCGTGCGTGGTGACCGGCACCATCGCCTCCTCCAGGGGCACGAACTGGCCGCGGAAGAACGCCGTCGGGGTGGGCATGCTGGGCTCCGTCTCGGTCCGCGAGTGGTGGTCGATGATCGCACGTGCCCGCCGCGCGCGGCAACCGGCGGCGCGCGGTCCCTCGACGCCGCCCCCGCTATGCTGTGCCCGCCGCCACGCGCCGGGAATGCGCTGTGGCGGGCACAGGCTCCGGGAGGTGCACATGTCGCGGTTGCTTGAACGCTTCACGCTCGGCGCGCTCGAGGTCGTCGCGCTCTCAGACGGCGCGCCGGACCGGTCGCTCGACGGCTTCTTCGACGGCGCCGCCCCGGCCGAGTGGACGCGCGCCGTCGGCGTGACGAGCGCCGCCGACGCGGTGCCCTTCAACTTCGGCAGCTTCCTCGTGCGCGGCGACGGGCATACGACGCTCATCGACACGGGCTTCGGTGCGCATGGCCGCTCGCTCGGCGTGCCCGGGGGCGGCGAGCTGTTGCTGCGCCTGGCCGAGGCGGGCGCGCGCCGCGAGGACGTCGACCGTGTGGTGCACACCCACCTGCACGTCGACCACTGCGGCTGGAACCTCGATGACGACGCCGGGGGCGCGATTACGTTCCCGAACGCCACGTTCCACCTGCACGCCGCCGAGCTCGCCTACTGGACGGGCCCCGCGTCCGACACGAACTCGATGGCTGCGGGCGCGCGCGGGCGCATCAACCCGCTGGTCGCGGCGGGCCGCGTGCAGACCTTCGAGGGCAGCGAGCACGCGCTCTACGAGACGTTGACGCTGCTGCACACGCCCGGCCATACGCCGGGCCACGTCGCGGCGCTGCTCAGCTCGCAGGGGCAACACCTCGTCGTCGTCGGCGACGCCGCGCACCACCCCGTGCACTTCGAGCACCACGACTGGGTGCCCGGCGTCGACGTCGACCCCGCCGCCTCGGCGCGCTCGCGCGGGTTGCTCGCCGCGCTCGCCGCCGACCGCGACGCGCTCGTGACCGGCGGGCACTTCCCGATCCTCAGCCTCGGTCACGTGCGGCGGGTGGAGGGCGGCTATCGCTGGCAGCCTGTGTAACGCGTCCCGCTCGCCCGGACCTATGTCGCGTGCAGGCGCAGGTAGGCGGCGAGCGCGTCGTGCTCGAACTCGTAGGCGAGGTCGGCGGGCGTCTTGCCCTCGTCCGTCTCCAGGTCGCCGCGCGCGCCGTTCATCACGAAGAGCGAGGCGAGCGCGAAGTCGCCGCGCTGCGCGGCGATGTGCAGCGGGGTGAGGCCGCCGTCCTGCGCCTCGTCGACGGGCACCCCGCGCTCCAGGAGCAGCGCTGCCACAGTGCGATGGCCGCCCCACGTCGCCAGGTGCAGCGCGTTGCGCTCGTGCTCGCCCTGGGTCACGGCGCGCGCGTCGGCGCCCCACTGCAGGAGGCCGTTCGCGATCGAGGCCTGCCCGAAGAACGCAGCGACCTGCAGCGGCGTCAGCCCGTCCGGCGTGCGCGCCTCCATCAGCGCGCGCGCGCCCCGCAGGTGCGCCTGCACTGCGGCGTCGTCGCCCAGCGCGATCGCCTCGTGCAGCGTCGGCGGCGGCCGGCAGCGGAGCAGCGCTTCGAGCACCTCGCGCCGACCGCGGGAGAGCGCGAGCAGCAGCGGCGAGTCGTCGCCATCGGCACACGCGAGCGTGGGGTCGGCGGCGAGCAGCGCCTCGACCTCCTCGAGGTGGTCGGCGAGGATCGCGCGGCGGAGCTCCGCGCGGGCGCTCACGCTTCGCGCTCGGGGCGCGCAGGCGGGCCTTCGATGTCGAAGGGTGGCGGCGTCACCGCCGCACGATACAGCGAGTCGCGACGAGCGGCCGCCGCCAGGCGGGAGGGCTAGGCCGCGCGGCGTGGCTCCGGCGAGAGCATGTCGCAGTGCCAGTCCACCGTCTCGATGAAGCGCTCCGGGCCGCCGAAGGTCGCGAGCACCTCGGCGTCCTCCGAGAGCGGGTCGAAGCTCGCCTCGCCCGGGCACAGCAGCCCGTCGCCGATGCCGACGCTCCAGGCGATGCGCCGCGCGTTCAGCGTCAGCCAGCCCAGCGCCCCGGCGTCGCCGCCGTGGTGGTCGGCGATCGCCTCGACGATCTCGTCGGGGATTTGCCAGGCGTGCGCCACGGCCACGCCGGCCTCCATGTGATCCAGCCCCAGCACGCGCGCCTCCGCCCAGGAGGGCTCCAGGCCCTCGTGGATCAGCCGCACGACCTCGGCGTAGCGGGCCGGCATCTGGTGCGCCATCGCCAGCCGGCCCAGGTCGTGCAGCAGCCCGCCCGTGAACGCCGCGGAGCCGGACACGCCCCCCCACGCCGTCGCGTCCGCGAGCAGCGCGCAGGCCACCACGTGCCGCCACAGCTCGCGCGCGTCGAGGCCCGCGCGCTGCAGCCCGGTGAACGTGGAGCCCATGACCGCCGCCGAGACGATGCGTCGCGTCTGGTCCGAGCCGACGCGTACGAGCGCTTGCTTCACGGTCGAGACGGGCGAGACGGGCGCCGAGGCCGCCGAGTTCGCGGCGCGCAGCATCGCTGCCGTGAGCGCCGGGTCAGTCTCCACGAGGTGGCTGACCTCGGCGAAGTCCACGTCGCGCGACGCGAGTAGCGAGAGCGCGCGGGCCTGTGCCCCGGGTAGTGTCGGCAGTTCGAAGCGCATGCGCCCTCCGCGGCAGTCGTTACGCTCTGTCATCATCGGTTGCCGCCCGCCGGTCCTGTAGCGCCCCGCGCGCCTCGATCGACGCTGCGCTGGTCCAGAGCGGCCGCCGCCGCTAGCCTTCCCGGGTGGACGACTATCTGCGCGCCCTGTTGCTCGGGCTGTTGCAGGCGCTGAGCGAGTTCCTGCCGATCTCCTCCTCCGGGCACCTGCTACTCGCTGGCACCGTGCTGGGCGACGACGCCCAGTCGCTGACCTTCGACGTGGGTCTGCACGCCGGGACGACCGCTGCCGTCCTCGTCTACTTCTGGCGCGACTGGCGCACGATCCTCGGGGCGGTGGCGCGCGACGGCGTGCGCCACCGGGCGCGCGTCCGGCGCTGGGGCTCCGCCTCGCGCCTCGGGCTGTGGATCGCGCTCGGCACGCTGCCCGCCGTGGTGGTCGGCTTGCTTGCGGGCGACACGATCGAGGCGGAGTTGCGCCAGGCGTGGCTCGTCGCGGTGCTGCTGATCGGGTTCGCCGTGCCGCTCGCCGCGGGCGAGCGGGCCACGGTGCGCCGGAGCGGCATCGAGCAGGTCGGCGCCGGGCACGCGCTCGCCATCGGCGCGGCGCAGGCGGTGGCGCTGCTGCCCGGCGTCTCGCGCTCCGGCATCACCATCAGCGCCGCGCGCAGGCTCGGCTTCGACCGCGCGACCGCGACGCGCTTCTCGTTCCTGCTGTCCGCGCCTGCCATCGTTGCCGCGGCGACGCTCTCGTTCGCGGACGTGCTGCTAGGCGACGAGGTCGTGGCCTGGGGCCCGCTGCTCGCGGGCGCCGTGGTCTCGGCGGTGGCGGGCGGCGCGGTGATCCACTGGCTGCTGCGCTACGTGCGCACGGGCACGTTGTGGCCCTTCGTCTGGTATAGGATCGCGCTCGGGCTCGCCGTCCTAACCATCGCAGCCGTGCGCGTGACGTAACAACGCCTTCCTGCTGCCGCTACAGGACGTAACGAGCGCAGGCGCAGCAGATCGAGGTTCGCGTGACCGACCCGGCGCCTCTCGGCCCGCCGCCGCTCGCCGGGCGGCGCGCGCTCGTCATCGGCGTGGAGACGCCGGCCGGGGCGGCGATCGCTGCGGCGCTGGCCGGCGCGGGCGCCGCGATCGCCCTCGCGACGATGCGTGCGGACGAGAGCGTGGTGGCGGCGCGGCGGCTGCAGCGCGCCGTGCAGGCGGCGGGCGGCTACGCGGCGACCTACGCCTTCGACGTCACGCTCGGCCAGAACCTCAAGGTCTCGACCCGGCAGGTCGCGAAGGAGCTCGGCGGGCTCGACCTGCTCGTGAGCGCGTCCGCTCGCTTCGCCCCGGCGCCGCTCGCGCGCACCGGTGACGGCGAGCTGGCGCAGCTCTTTCAGTTCAACTGCTTCGCGCACCTCTACGCCCTGCGCGCGGCCGCCGACGAGTTCCGCCGCCTGGACCCGGCAGCTGCCACCGGCTGTGCGCTCGTGGTGCTCGACGCGCTCGCCGAGCGCACCGCGCCGGAGGCGGTCGCCTACGCGGCTGCCCACGCCGCCGCGCTGAGCGCCGTGCGCTCGCTCGCCGCGGAGTGGGCGCCCGCCGCTGCGCTGGGCGCGCTGCTCGTCGACGCCCCGCCCGGCGTCGCTGCCTTCGATGCGGCGAGTGCGGCG
>CAMDBZ010000024.1 GCA_945889565.1 Thermoflexus hugenholtzii JAD2
CGACCTGTGTCGCGCCGGATGCGGACGCCGTGGGGAGGGGGATGCCGTGCGGGCAGTCTTGACGGCACGGCATCGCACGGGCGATCGAGCCCGGCCGGGGACGACACGCGGCCTGCGCCGGTGGGCCGCCCCGCTCGCGCTCGTCGTGCTCGCGCTCGCCCTCGTCGGCTGCGACGCGCCGATGAGCACGTCGGAGATCGAAGGCAGCTGGAACAAAGAGGTCTGGAAGCCCTACTGGGTGATCCTGATCCTCGCCGGCATCGTGTTCGTCGTAATCATGGCGGCCACGCTCGTGCTCCCGCTCATGTACCGCGAGCGCCCCGGCCGCGAGGCGCGCCAGATCCACGGCAACACGAAGTTCGAGGTCGTCTGGACGATCATCCCCGTCGCGATCGTGCTGATCATGATGGTGCCGACGCTCGACAGCGTGTTCAAGCTCGACGAGAAGCCGCCCGCGAACGCGCTCAAGGTTGAGGTGATCGGCCACCAGTGGTGGTTCGAGTTCCGCTACCCGGACCTCGATGTCGTGACCGCTAACGAGTTGCACGTGCCCGAAGGCCGCGTCGTCGATTACGCCCTGCGCA
Organism: Thermoflexus hugenholtzii JAD2; assembly: GCA_945889565.1. Classification (GTDB taxonomy): domain Bacteria; phylum Chloroflexota; class Dehalococcoidia; order UBA2979; family UBA2979; genus SHYP01. The sequence goes on from CAMDBZ010000024.1 coordinate 585, forward strand.
GCGTCGACGTCATCCACTCGTTCTGGGTGCCCCAGCTCGCCGGCAAGGTCGACATGGTGCCCGGCCGCGACAACCGCATGGCGTTCAGCGCGCTGCGGGCGCGTGCCGAGCCCTACCTCGGCCAGTGCGCGGAGTTCTGCGGCACCTCGCACGCGAACATGCGCTTCCGCGTCTTCGTGCACACCGCTGAGGACTTCGATCGCTGGGCGAAGGCGGAGGCCGCGGACCGCGTGTCGTCCGTCTCACGCACCGCGGAGGAGGCGTTCCTCGCGGCGCCGTGTCTCGGTTGCCACACCGTGCGCGGCACGGACGCGGCAGGCATCGCCGGCCCCGACCTGACCCATATCGGTGCGCGCACGACGATCGGCTCGGGCCTGCTCGACAACACGCCGGCAGAGCTCAAGCGCTGGATCGCGAACTCGCCGGCGGTGAAGCCTGGCTCCAAGATGCCGCCGATGGCCCAGTCCGCCGGCGGCACGCTCACGGACGAACAGATCAACGTGATCATCGGCTACCTGCAGAGCCTGAAGTGACCGGCACACCGCTGCGCTCGCTTGCAGCTTGTGGTTCGTGCAGCATGGGTCCGAGCAGCATCGAGTGCGGGGCGCCCGGTGCGCCCGTGACGGAGGCTCCGCGATGGCGACGATAGCGGGGACACTGGCGCAGCCGACGCAGTCCGGGGTGTGGTCCTGGATCACCACCGTCGACCACAAGCGCATCGGCGTGCTCTACGGCGTGACGGGCTTCTCGTTCTTCCTCTGGGGCGGCGTGCTCGCGCTGCTCATGCGCACGCAGCTCGCGGTGCCGAACGGCACCGTCATCGAGTCCGACCGCTTCAGCCAGCTGTTCACGATGCACGCGCTGACGATGATCTTCCTGGCGATCATGCCGATGGGCGCGGGCTTCTTCAACTACATGATCCCGCTGATGATCGGCGCGCGCGACGTCGCCTTCCCGCGCCTGAACGCGCTGTCGTACTGGACGTTCCTCGGCGGGGCGATGATCCTCAGCCTGAGCTTCCTGTTCGAGGCGCCGGGTGGCGGCTGGTTCAACTACGCGCCGCTCTCGGAGCGCCCCTACAGCGACGGCCTGGGCATCGACTTCTACGTCGTCGGGTTGCTGACGCTCGGCCTCTCGTCGCTGATGGCCGCGCTCAACTTCGCGGTCACGATCATCAACCTGCGCGCGCCCGGCATGACGATGATGCGCATGCCGGTGTTCGTGTGGATGACCTTCGTCATCTCGATCCTGCTGATCCTCGCGCTGCCCCCGCTCACCGTCGGCCTCATTCAGCTGCTGTTCGACCGCCAGTTCGGCACGCACTTCTTCATCGCCACGGAAGGCGGGGACCCGCTGCTCTGGCAGCACATCTTCTGGATCTTCGGCCACCCCGAGGTGTACATCCTGATCCTGCCTGCGATGGGCATCGTGTCCGAGGTGCTGCCCACGTTCTCCCGCAAACCGCTGTTCGGCTACCCCGCGATCGTCTTCTCCGGCATCGCGATCGGCGTGCTCAGCTGGGTCGTGTGGAGCCACCACATGTTCACGACGGGTATGGGTTCGGTGCCGCGCGCCGTGTTCGCGGTGAACACGATGATCATCGGCGTGCCGACGGGCATCAAGGTCTTCAACTGGCTCGCCACGCTGTACGGCGGGAGCATCCGCTTTACGACCGCGATGTACTTCGCCGTTGCGTTCATCGCCACGTTTACGATCGGCGGCATCTCCGGCGTCATGCACGCCTCGCCGCCGGTGGACTCGCAGCACCAGGACACGTACTTCGTGGTCGCGCACTTGCACTACGTGCTGTTTGGCGGCGCGATCATGGGCATCTTCTCCGGCATCTACTACTGGTTCCCGAAGATGACGGGGCGTTTCCTCGGCGAGACACTCGGCCGGTGGCACTTCTGGCTGCTGTTCATCGGCATGCAGATGACGTTCTTCCCGATGCACTTCCTCGGCATCGCGGGCATGCCGCGGCGCATCTACACGTACGACGACGGCCTCGACTGGGGCTTCTGGAACATGTTCGCGACCATCGGCTCGTACGTGCTCGCGGTGTCGCTGCTGTTCTTCATCTGGAACTTCTTCCGCTCCATGCGCCGGGAGCCGAGCGCGCCCGCGAACCCGTGGGACGCCCCCACGCTCGAGTGGGGCACGAGCTCGCCGCCGCCGGAGCATGACTTCGACGCCATCTACACCGTGCGCTCGCGGGAGCCGCTCTGGTACGACCGCGACCACGGCATCGCCGCGCCGGTGGCGACCGGCGAGCACATCCACCTGCCGCCGCCCTCGTACTACCCGATCCTGATCGCCATCGGCATCACGCTGCTCGGCGTCGGTGCGCTCTCGCACCTCGCGATCAGCGCGCTCGGCGGCGTGATCGCCTTCTACGGCGTCTGGGGCTGGGCGCTCGAGCCCACCGACTAGCGAGCGAGGCAGGAGCCGCCCATGGCACACGCACCGGCAGTCGCCCACGGCGGCGCACATGTCACATCCACCGGGACCGAGAACCGGAAGCTCCTCATGTGGATCTTCCTGGGCTCCGAGTGCCTCTTCTTCGGCTCGCTGATCGCCACGTACCTCGTGTTCAAGCACCAGGTGATCGAACGCGGCATCGGCCCGTTCCCGATCGACGTGACCATCGACGGCAAGGTCGAGCACGGCATCTTCGACATCCCGCTCACCTCGACGAGCACGTTCGTGCTGCTGATGAGCTCCGTGACGATGGTGCTCGCCGTGTACGGCGCGCACCAGCATCGCCTGAAGATGATGAAGCTCGGCTTGCTCTCCACGATGCTGCTCGGGCTCGTCTTCCTCGGCTTCCAGGTGTACGAGTTCCGCACCTTCGGGCACGAAGGCCTGAACCTGACGACGAACATGTTCGGCGCGACGTTCTTCCTGCTCACCGGGTTCCACGGCACCCACGTCGGCGTCGGCGTGCTCTACCTCGGCTCGCTGCTCGCCGCCTCGTTCCGGCGCAACGGCCTGGGCCGCGAGACCGGTGAGCACGTCGAGATCGCCGGCCTCTACTGGCACTTCGTCGACATCGTCTGGATCGTCATCTTCACCGTCCTCTACCTGATCCCGTAGCGGTTACCCAGACCGGGCAGCAAGAGCGGAGCAGCGCGATGGCGCACGGCGCGGAGCACACGGAACAAGAGCACGGCCTGCGACCGATGCAGTACGTCGCCATCGGCGCGGGCCTGGCGGTGATCACGATCATCGAGCTGTGGATCTCGTACGCCGATCTCGGCAGCCTGATGGTCCCGCTGCTGCTGGGCCTGTCGGCGTTCAAGTTCGTCGTCGTCGTCGGCTGGTTCATGCACCTGCGCTTCGACCACCGGCTGTACACGCAGGCCTTCGCCGCCAGTCTCACGCTCGGCGTGCTCGTCACGCTCGCGTTGCTCACGCTGTACTGGGGCGATGCCGCCGACAGCATCCGCGGCTACCGCGAGTGGCTGAACTCCGGCTAGCCGCGCCTCGGCATGTCGAGCCTGATCGCAGCTAGTCGAGCGTAGACGGCGCGGGCGGCGCCGCTCGCGGCGGCTCTGCAAGCGCGCGTCGATCCGCCTCCTGCTGCGCGAGCTCGGAGCGCATCGCCCATACGCCGAAGAGCGCTGCAAGCACAGTCAGGTTGAGCGCCTGGCCCGGAATCCACATGATCAGCCCGCCGAGCTCTTGATCCGCACGCGGCCCGATTGGCAGGATCAGCCGCACGTCCTCGTACACCGGGTAGAGGGTGTAGTCGGCGAGCGTGATCAGCGTCGCGAGCACCGACTGGATGGTGCCGTTCACCAGCACGTAACCCATCCGCCCGAGGTAACCGAGCGGCGCGTGCAGCGGGCGCGGGTCGATCACGTTCCACCAGAACAGCAGCGCCGTCGCAATGAAGGTCCCGTGCTCCAGTGCGTGGATGCCGTCGTCGCGCACCGCCGCGTCGTACCACCCCGGCACGAGGTGCCACGCGATGAGCGTCGCGTTCGCGAGCAGTAGCGCGACGAGCGGCTGCGTCAGCGCGCGCCACACGATCGACGCGCGGCCGTGCGGCGCGAGCGGTCGGGCCGCCAGCCGCCGCGCCCAGCGCGGGAGCCCACGCAGCACGGGCGTGGTCGGCGCGCCCACGAGCAGCAGCGGCACTCCCACCGCGATCAGCAGCAGGTGCTGCACCATGTGCATCGAGAAGTGATGCTCGGTAAGCCGGTCGAGCGGCGAGACGAGCGCCAGCACTATCGTGCCGAGCCCGAGGAAGAAGCACGCCGTCTGCCACCAGCGGTGCGACTCCGCGCGACCGCCGCGCCAGCGCCGCAGCCCGCGCACATAGAGCAGCGCCAGCAACCCCGCCGGGATCAGCACGAACGGGTCGAGGCTCCACGCCGTCCACAGCTGCTCGTCCGCGCCCAGCGCGTCGTGCGCCGGCGCCCCGCCCATCACCGTCTGCGAGAGCGCGTACCCCGGACCGACCACCGCCGCCTCCGCCCCGTCCGCCACGCAGTATGCGACCAGCATCCCGCTGCGGCATCACGCCGCCTGTTGTGCCGCCCCTCGCCCTCGCAGAGGGAGGGGGGCCGGGGGTGAGGGCTCCCCCACGCCGCGCGAGCACGCCCAGCACTGCCGCCCCCGCCGTTGACGCGCTCCCGCGAGGCCGTCTACGATCGCTGCCCGAACGTTTGCGTACCTCGTACGCTATCCCCTGCCCACGGAGCCCCATGGCCGTCCTGCGCGTCGCCCTCGCACAGCTCAACACCACCGTCGGCGACCTCGCCGGCAACAGCGCGCTCATCCTCGACGCCGGCCGCCGCGCTGCCGAGGTCGGCGCCGACCTCGTCGCCTTCCCGGAGCTCGCGCTCACCGGCTACCCGCCCGAGGACCTGCTGCTGCGCGCCCCCTTCATCGCCGACGCCGTCGCCGCCCTCGACGCGCTCGCCGAGCGCGCGCGCGGCCTCCCGCCGCTCGTCGTCGGCTGCCTCGACTTCGACGGCCAGCTCTACAACGCCGCCGCCGTGCTCCACGCCGGCCGCGTCGCCGGCCGCTACCGCAAGCACCAGCTCCCCAACTACGGCGTCTTCGACGAGCTGCGCTACTTCCAGCCCGGCACCGACGCACCGCTCTTCAGCATCGGCGGGGTCGCCGTCGGCGTGACCATCTGCGAGGACGTGTGGTACCCCGGCGGCCCGCTGCGCGAGCACGCGCTCGCCGGCGCCAGCGTGGTCGTCAACCTCAACGCCTCGCCGTACCACTTCGGCAAGACGCGCGACCGCGAGCGCATGCTCGCGACGCGCGCCGCGGACAACACTGTGGCGATCGTCTACGTCAACCAGGTCGGCGGCCAGGACGAGCTCGTCTTCGACGGCAACTCGCTCGTGCTCGGCGCGGACGGCGCGCTGCTCGCGCGCGGCGCCTCCTTCGCCGACGATCTCGTGCTCGCGGACATCGACGTCACGCGCATCATGCAGCGCCAGCTGCACAGCCCGCTGCTCCGCCGCGAACGCGGCCCGCAGCCGCTGCGCATCCCCATCGCCGTGTCCCCGCCGCACGCGGGCGCGCGCCTCCCCCTCCTGCCCGCGCACACCGCGGAGCCCGACTCGATCGCCGAGGCGTACGCTGCGCTCGTCGCCGGCACGCGCGACTACGTGCGCAAGAGTGGCTTCGCGAACGTGCTCGTCGCGCTCTCCGGCGGCATCGACTCCGCGCTCGTCGGCGCCGTCGCCGTCGACGCGCTCGGCGCCGAGCACGTGCGCGGCGTTTCGCTGCCGTCGCGCTACTCGTCCGAGGGCTCCATCGCCGACGCGCAGGCGCTCGCCACGAACCTCGGCATCGCGCTCGTCGCCATGCCGATCGAGCCGCTGCACGAGGCCGCGCTCGACACGCTCGCTCGCGAGTTCGCGGGCACGCAGCCCGGCACAGCGGAGGAGAACGTGCAGGCGCGCATCCGCGGGCTGCTGATGATGGCGCTCTCCAACAAGAGCGGCGCGATGGTGCTCACCACCGGCAACAAGTCGGAGTACGCATGCGGCTACGCCACGCTCTACGGCGACATGGTCGGCGGCTTCGCGGTGATCAAAGACGTGCCGAAGACGCTGGTCTACCAGCTCGCGCGCTACCGCAACACGCTCGGCGCCGTGATCCCCGAAGCGTCGCTCACCAAGCCGCCGAGCGCCGAGCTGCGCCCCGGCCAGCTCGACAGCGACTCGTTGCCGCCGTACGAGCAGCTCGACCCGATCATCGAGGCCTACGTCGAGGACGACGCCCCGCTCGAATCGATCGTCGCCGCCGGCGCCGACGAAGCGCTCGCGCGCCGCGTCATCGACATGATCAACCGCAACGAGTACAAGCGCCGCCAGTCCCCTCCCGGCGTGAAGATCACCACGCGCGCCTTCGGCCGCGACCGCCGCCTCCCCCTCGCCTCGAAGTACCGCGGCTACTGACCGCTCGCGCCGCCGCGGTCCGGCTGTCTATTGGCCTTGGCAACGTACCGCTATTGGGTCGGCGGATGTTCAATCGCGAAGAGAACGGCATCGCTCATTGCAACAAAGTCGCGAGCCCGCCGACTGTCCAGATCTACATCCCGACCGTGTGCTGCCAAGTTTCGCAGGACGATCAGCCCTCGGATGGCCTCTGCGGTCTGCTTGCTGATCGCTCCCTGTTCAAGGGCGAAATGGACCAGTTGTCCTGCATTGCGAACCTCGTCGGGAGTTCCGGATTTTCCGAGCGCGCGGCGCAGCGCCCGCTCGATTTCCGCGAATGCGCCAAGCACTGCAGCTTCTGGCGACGCATCGGCGAACTTTCCCAGTCGATCGCTTAACGCCTCCCGGCCGACGTCTGGCGCTGGGGTGGCAGCGATTTCCGCGGCGGTGGCTACGGCTTGCGCCTCCCACTCCGCGACAAGTGGCCCGATCTGTGCCCTCGAGAGCGGCCGAGAGATCATCGCCCTGATGCTCGCACGAAACAGGACCGCCGCGATCAGAGCGACCGTGGGCCAAGCGAGGCTGCTAACGAGCGACGCCGCGAACGACTGCCACTCAGTCATTGGGCATTCCCCCGCGCACGCGGACGCTCACTCCTCACCGCCCTCGTCCTCAGCCTCGAGCTGTTCCTCGAGGCGTTGCGTGATCGCGACGGCGGCCGTATCCGCGGCCGTGAGCTGGATCCACGCCTCGAACGCCTCGCGCAGCTGCAGGTAGGCCGCCTCGACGGCCGCCTCGCGCGCCGGATCGTCGCCCGCCGCGGCGCGCACGCCGCCGACCTCGGTAATCAGCCGTTCGAGCGCGGGGGCGAGCCGGTCGTGGTACTCGTGGCCGCGCTCGTCGCCCATCGCGTGACCGCGGTCGCGCAGGATGGTGAGCGCGCCGAGCGCCCACGTCAGCGCGCCGAGCAACGCCCCGCACGCCTCGGCGTCCAGGCGAATCGCGTACGGCCGCGCACCCCCGCCACCCGGGCCGCCCCGCGGCGCACGAGCGCTCACGGCTTGCGCTGCCCTTCGAACGCGAGCGTCGTCGCCATGCGCAGCGCGCCGATGAGCGCCGCGCGGCCCCGCAGCTCCCCGGCCACCACGTGCGGCCCGGGCGCCACCTCGTCCAGCACGCGTTGCAGCAGCGGCACGAGCCGCTCGATGTGCGCCGCCGCCCCGTCGAGCACCACCACCGCCGGGTCGAGCAGCGCCGCCAGGTCCGCGAGCGTCGCCACCACCGCCTCCGCGTCGTCGCTGGCCAGCGCGTCGGCGAGCCGTGGCAGCGCGGGCAGCGCGCCCGCGCGCAGCTGCGCGCCGCGCACGAGCCGCCCGCCCGCCATCGCCGCCGCCGCCGGCGTCCCGTGCAGCGACACGTACAGCACGTCGTCCGCGCCCGCCGCCGCGCCCTGCCACTGCTCGCCGAGCAGCGCCGCGAGCGTGCGCGACTCCGCCGCGACCGGCGCGTCGATGTGCCGCCTGAGCGCGTCGACGATCGCGAGCCCGTCCCAGCCGGGCTGCTCCGCGCATTGCAGCAGCTGCCCCGCCACCGGGTCGACCGGCCCCGGTGCGGCCACCGCGATCGCGCGCGCGGAGCGCCCCTCGCCGTGCGTCGCGAACGACGCCGCGATGCGCCCGCCGACCTCCCACGACCACGCGTCGCCGTCCTCGAGCTCCGGCAGCGGCCACGCCTCGTGGTGCAGCGGGCGGCCGTCTGCCTCGGCGAGCAGCAGTTGCAGCTCCGCCGCCGTGAAGTCGATCGCCACCAGCAGCGCGTCCCCGCCCACGTTCCGCCGCCCCTCGGTCAGTCACCCGCCGCGCCGGGGTCACTCGCCGTGCCGGGGTCACTCGCCGTGACGGGCACGGGTCGCGAGCTGCGTGCTCATGGACGGCTGTCCCGCGCGCCCCGCGACGGCGACTGTACGCACCCTTGCCGCGGGAGGCAAAGCCGCGCCGGCGCGGCGGGCTCCCCGCGACAGCGCTATCCTCAGCGCCATGACCGACGATGCGTTGCGTTTCGGGGCGATCGGCGTGATCGGCGCGGGGCGGCTCGGCGCGTCGCTCGCCGCCGCGCTGCGTGCCGCCGGGCACCCGCTCGTCGCCGTCGCCAGCGCGCGCCTCGCGTCGGCCGAGGCGCTCGCCGCCGAGCTCGCCGCGACGCCCGTCGAGGCACCGCCCGTCGAGGCGCTGACCGTCGAGGCCGCCGTCGCGCGCTGCGACCTGCTGTTCCTGACCGTGCCGGACGCCGCCATCGGCCCGCTCGCCGCGGCACTCCCCTGGCGCGCGGGCCAGAGCGTCGCGCACTGCTGCGGCGCGCACACGTTGCACGTGCTCGCGCCGGCGGCCGCCCGCGGCGCGCGCACCGGCTGCCTGCACCCGTTGCAGTCGTTCCCCACCCGCACCGGCGACCCCGCCCGCTTCCGCGGCACGACGTGCGGCGTCGAGGGCGCGGAGCCGCTGGGCGGCGCGCTGGAAGCGCTGGCGCGCTCGCTCGGCGCCGACGTCGTGCGCCTCGACGGCGTGGACCGCGCGCTGTACCCCGCCGCCGCGATCTTCGCGAGCAACTGCGCGATCGCGCTGCTCGGCGCAGCGTCGCGCAGCTGGGCGCGCGCCGGCCTGCCGCTCGCGGCCGCGCGGCCTGCGCTCGCGCCGCTGTTGCAGGGCGCCGCCGCGAACGCCGCCGCGCACGAGTTGCGCGACGCGCTCACCGGCCCGCTCGCGCGCGGCGACACGGCGACCGTCGCGGCACACCTCGCGGCGCTCGCCGCCGACCCACCCGCGCACGAGCTCTACCGCCGCCTCGCGCTCGAGCTGCTCGCGCTCGACCCCCCCGCGCTCGACCCGCCGCATGGCGCGGAGGCGCGCGCGCGGCTCGTCGCGCTACTCGCCGCCGCCCGCGAGTAGCTGCGCATGCTGTTGCAGCTCGGCGCGGACACGCTCGACGCGACGCGGCGCACCGTCGTCATGGGCATCCTCAACGTCGGCACCGATTCGCCGGTGCGCGAGTCCGTCGTCGCGCAGCGCGACGCCGTCGCGCGCGGCCTCGCGCTGTACGCCGACGGCGCCGCGATCGTCGACGTGGGCGCGCACTCCACGCGCACCGGTGGCCGCGACGTGCCGCCGCAGGAGGAGATGGACCGCGTCTGCCCGGTGATCGCTGCGCTCCGCGCCGAGGGCGTCGCCGTCTCCGTCGACACCTGGACCGCCGCCGTCGCGCGCGCCGCCGCGGAGGCTGGCGCGCAGCTGCTGAACGACGTGAGCGGGCTGCGCGACCCCGCAATGGTCGCCGTCGCGCGCGAGCACGCGCTGGCGGTCTGCGTGATGCACATGCGCGGCGACCCCAAGCGCCACCGCGACGTCGAGCAGCGCTACGCGGATGTCGGCGTCGAGGTGCGCACGTTCCTGGTGGAGCGGGCGACGGCGCTCGCCGCGGAGGGCGTACCGCAGGTCTGGCTCGACCCCGGGTTCGGCTTCGGCAAGTCCGCCGCAGACAACGTGCGGCTGCTGCACGCGCTGCCCGCGCTCGTCGCGGCGGGGCACCCCGTGCTCGTGTCGGCGTCGCGCAAGGGCTTCCTGAGCGAGCTGCTGGGCCGCGGCGACCGCCAGGACAGCCCCGGCCTGCTCGAGGCGACACTCGCCTTCAACGTGCTCGCCGCCGAGCGCGGCGCACACATCGTGCGGGTGCACGACGTGCGCGCCATCGCCGACGCCCTCCGCATCGTCGACGCTGCGCGGGGGTAGCCGTCCCGCGAACGCCAGGTTGCATCTGCCACAAGACTGCGCACGGATGTTTCACGTGAAACAGTTGTGCTACTGCGTGCCGCCTCCGGCTCCCCCTCGCCCCGTCCCGGGGAGAGGGGGCTGGGGGGTGAGGGCTCCCCCTCGCCCGTCCCCCGGGAGCGGGGAAGCCGCGGCGCTGGTCCCCGCTCAGGCGGCGCGCGGCTCCCCCGCCGCGGGCCGCGGCGTGAAGATCGCGCGCAACGCGCCGTCGACGCTCGGCTGCGCGAACTGGAAGCCCGCCGCGAGCAGCCGCGCCGGCACCACGCGCTGGCTCGCGAGCAACAGCTCGTCGGCGGCCCCGCCCAGCAGCAGCCGCAGCGCGAACGCGGGCGCCGGGAACAGCGCCGGCCGGTGCAGCACCCGCCCGAGCGCGCGCGTGAACTCGGCGTTCGTCACCTGCTCCGGCGCGACCACGTTCACCACGCCGCTGACCGGCTCCGTGAGCGCCCAGCTGATCGCCCGCGCGACGTCGGGCAGCGCGACCCACGGCATCCACTGTCGGCCCGACCCGAGCCGCCCGCCCACGCCGAGCTTCATCGGCGTGACCATGCGCGGCAGCGCGCCGCTGTGCGCCGCCAGCACCACGCCGAAACGCAGCCGCACCACGCGCACCCCCAACGCCTCCGCGCGCATGACTTCGCGCTCCCAGTCGCGCACGAGCTCGGCGAGGAAGCCGCTGCCGAGCGGCGCATCCTCCGTCAGCAGCTCGTCCCCGCGGTCCCCGTACGCGCCCACCGCTGAGGCGGCCACGAGCACGCGCGGCCGCTCCACCAGCGTGCCGAGGTGGTCGACGAGCAGCCGCGTCGCGTCGATCCGGCTCGCGCGCAGCGCGGCGCGCCGGCGCTCGGTCCAGCGCCCCTCCCCGATCGACGCCCCCGCGAGGTGTACGACCGCGTCCGCGCCCGCGAGCGCGTTCGGCGCGATCCACCCGGCCTCCCCTCCCGACGGCGCGATCCAGCGCGGCCCGCTGCCCTCTGCGTCCCCGCGCAGCAGCGGCTGCGCCTCGTGCCCCTCCGCCGCGAGCTGCTCCCGTACCGCCGTACCGACGAGCCCCGAACTGCCGCTGACCACCACGCGCATCGCGCACCTCCCCGACTGCACGAGCAGCGTACGAGGTGGCCCCAGGCGCGCGCGTCGCGGGAATCCGGGACGCGAGGGTAGGGATGCCCCCCGCTCGACACTACGGTCGCGCTAGCGGTAGCCCCGCGTCAGCGCGAAGGCTGCCGCTTCCGTGCGGGAGCGGCAGCCGATCTTGGGGTAGAGGTGCGTCAGGTGGCGCTCGACGGTGTGCACGCTCACTCCGAGCGCGGCGGCGATCTCTTTGTTGGAGCGGCCGCGCGCGATCAGCGTGAGCACCTCCGCCTCGCGCGGCGTGAGCGGCCCGCCGCCGGCGAGCGACGGCGCGGTGCCCACGCCGAGGAACGCCGCCACCGTCGCGACGCCCGCGTCGATGTCGCCCGAGAACGGCGACGCCGCGTCGCCGCTCAGCACCGCCAGCTCCGCGGCCGGCATCCGCGCCGCCAGCTCGCGCGCCACCTCGAAGCGCAGCGCCGCCGCCTCCCGCCGGTGCACCAACAGCGTCGGCGTGGCGACCTGTGGCAGCAGCGCGGTCACGTCGTAGCCGCGCGCGGCGGCCAGGCAGCGCAGCGCGGCCTCCGGCGTCACGCAGTCGCGGAAGTAGGCCGCC
>CAMDBZ010000025.1 GCA_945889565.1 Thermoflexus hugenholtzii JAD2
TGGCGCGCGTGGCGCAGCAGCGCGGGCGCCGACTCGCCCAGCGGGAGCGCGACGACGCGGCGGCCGGTGGCGGCGAGGGCGGCGTGCCGCTCCGCGCTCGCGCCGTGTGCGAGGTACACGAGCGCCTCGAAATCGCGCGCGGTGAAGAAGGCGCGCTCGAGCGGGAGGTCGCCGGAGGCGGAGAGCACGGCGGCGGTCGGCGTCGTGGGCTGGCCGCGCGCGGTGCGGCGTGCCTCGAGCGCGGGGTCGTCGAGGCGCGACGAGGCGCCGTTCGTGCGCAGCGTGCCGGCACCGACGAGGATGACGTCGGCGTGTGAGCGCAGCTCACGCATCAGCCGCTGGTCCACGTCGGAGCCGAGGCCGCGCTCGGTGTCGCCGACCACGACCTTGCCATCGAGCGAGCGCACCATGTTCACGATCACGTACGGGCGATCGGCGGGCGGCGCGGGGAAGCTCAGCGCGGCGTAGTCCGGCGTTCCGTACGCGATCGGTGCAGGCGCTGTGCCGGTCAGTTGCCGAGCAAGCGCCGGAGCGCTGCCTCCACCTCCTCGGCGGAGGTGATGCCCTCGAACTTCGCGGCGACCTTGCCGGAGCCATCGACGAGGAAGAGGTAGGGCTCGGTGGTGAGGCCCCACTGCTCGAGCTCGGGGATGGCGACGAGGCGGCCCTGGCGCGCCTGCGCGAGGTCGTACGGCTCGATGTGCAGGAACAGCACGCGTCCGGCGTAGCGCTCCGCGAGCGGCGCGACCACGGAGTCGACGACGGGGCCGCAGAAGCGCGTGCGACAGAACGCGGGCGTGGCGAACGCGACAAGCGAGGGTTTGCCGCTCGCGATCGCCTCGGCGACGGTGAGCTCGTGCAGCGCGGGGCGCGGCGGGTTCGAGGAGTCGATCTCGGCGATGTCGCGCACGTCGCGCAGCACGCGTTGCGTGCTGCGTGGAACCGCGGCGCCGATCGCGGGCTCGCTCGTCTTCTCTTGCACGAAGAAGCGCGTGCGCAGCGTGTGCTCCTTGTCGGCGGTGCGCACCGCGAGCTCTGCGCCCCACCATTCGCCGCGCGCGAGGTCTACGTTGGCGACGTAGACGGTGGCCACGGGATCCGTGTGGGTCTCGGTCTTGCCGTCGTGCGTGTGCGTCTCCGTTTCCTCGAGCGCCACGCGCGTGAGGTCGAAGCGGCCGGCCTCGGTCGGCTTGTCGCCCTCGAGCGTGACGAGGCGCAGCGCGCCCGCCGCGTCGTGCACGAGCCCGCCGTCGCGGTCGAAGAGCCCGAAGCCGAGGCGCGCCGGGCCAGCGCCGACCTGCGCGTTGATCAGCGACGCGGTGAACGGCTGCGCCTGGGAGACGCGCCCGAGCGTCGCCGCGTCCCAGCCGTCGCTGCCGCTCTCGCCGCCCCCGCACGCGCTCGACAGCGCGAGCACGCCGCCGAGCAGCGCGACTGCGCCGAGCAGCGGAGGCCGCCGAGCCGCAAGCCGTCGCGGGTCGAGTCGCATGGTGCCTCCACGATGCCCGGGCGCGCAGGGCGTTCGCCATGGGTCGGGCCGCGGGGGGAGCGCTGCCGAGATGTCCCAGTGTACGGCAGCCGCCGCCGGCGAGCAGCCGCGCGCTACGCGGGTTCCGCGGCCGCGCCGCTTCCCGAGTCGCGTCCCGCCCCGAAGCGCGCCGCGGTGTAGGCCGCGAGCGCCGTGGTGAGCGGGACCGCCGCGACGATGCCGAGGCTGCCGACGAGCGTGCGCACGATCTCGGCGGCGACGTACTCGCGGTGCAGCTGGAGCAGCAGTGACTCGCCCTGTGCGGCGAGCAGCATCAGGAGCGGCAGCGCGGCGCCGGCGTAGGCGAGCACGAGCGTGTTCACGGTGGCGGCGATGTGGTCGCGGCCGATGCGCATGGCGCGGCGGTACAGCTCGCGCGCGGGCAGCGCGGGGTTCGCGTCGCGCAGCTCGAACACGGCGGAGGCCTGCGCGATCGTCACGTCGTCCAGCACGCCCAGCGCGCCGATCACCACGCCGGCGAGCAGCAGCCCGGTGGGGGTGATCGCGTGCGTAGAGAGCAGCTGCAACGTGGCGGCCTCCTCGCTCGCCACGCCGCTGAGGCGTGCGGCGCCGATGACGACCGCGGCGAGTAGCGCGGTCAGCGTGAGGGAGGCGCAGGTCCCAGCGAGCGCGACGGCCGCCTTGCGGTCCGCGCCGTGCGTGAGGTAGAGCGTGGCGCCGATGATCGCCGCCGCGCCCGTGACTGCGATGAGCACCGGGTCGTGGCCGGAGAGGATGCCCGGCACGATGTAGCGCCAGATCACGAGCCCGCTCGCGGCGAGGCCGAGCAGCGACCACGCGCCGGTCATGCGGCCGATCACCAGCACGGACAGCCCGAACGCGAGCGCAAGCGCCGCGAGCGGCAGCGGTCGCCGACGGTCGCTCACGTAGTAGGTGGGGCCGTCCGGGCCGGGCGTGCGGGTGACCAGCACCTCGTCGCCCGCTTCGAGGGCGAGCGTGCCGATGTCACCGGCGAGCCGCGTGCTCTCGATGCGCACGGTGGTGCCGTCGGTCTCGATGAGCAGGACCTCGTGCTCGACATCGCCGCGCGGCGACGGCCGGCGCTCGCGCGACTCGACGGCGGCGACGCGGCCGGCGAGCAACGTGCCCGCGTCGGAGGCCGCGCGATCGATGTGGAAGCCCGCGACCGCGGGCACGACCACGGTCAGCAGCACGAGCGTCACGGCGACGCCCCAGAGCACGAACCACCGCCCGAGCGAGGGCAGGCGCGGTCGCATTCGCAGCAGCCTCGATTTCAGGCGTGCTGCGCGCGTCGCGGGACGCGCCGCGGGCGGCGGCGCATCAGGAGCGCAGCGCGCGCACGATGGTGCGGTGCGTGTACGTGCGGGTCGCGTCGTCGAAGCCGCCGCCGCAGGTGATCAGCGTGATCGCCTCGGGGTCGACGTCGGACGTCATGATCGCGGCCCAGTTCTCGAGCTTGGCGTTGGTCTCGCGCACCCAGATCACGTGGTAGCGGTAGGTGCGGGCCCCGACGGTGACCTCGATGGTGTCGCCTTCGCCGACCTGCGCGAGCTGGTAGAAGATGCCGGGGCCGAGGTAGCGCACGCCCGCGTACTCGAGGAACGCGTTGCGGTCCACGTGGCCGGCGAAGATCGCGTTGCCGCCCCCGCCGGGCATGCCGCCGTAGCCTGGCCAGCCAGCGAAGTCATACAGGGTCACGTCGCTCGGGCCGATCGGGTCGGCGAGCTGGCCGTCGGCGGGGACGATGCGGCGGCCGACCGGCGCGTCGATGCCGAGCGCGGGGATGCGCAGGCGGCCGTAGTTCGCGTCGCGCGGGTCGCCGTAGCGCTCGCGCAGCTCCTCCAGGCTGCGCACAACGGGGGCGTCTCCGGCCTCGGCGCCGGCGGCGGCCGCGGTGGCGCCGGCGCCGGCGCGCTGCGACTGCCACGGCTGGAGCCACAGCGCGAGCGCGGCGACGACAGCCAGCGCGCCTGCGAGCGCGAGCACCAGCGGCAGCCGCCCGGGGGAGACGGTGGGGCGACCGGGCGCGCCCGGCGCCCGGCGTGAGGGTTGTTCAGGCATGACGGTACCGCAGCTACCTCTCTCGTTGTGCTGCCGTCCCGCCCGCGCTCAACCTTACGTGCGCAGAATCGCACGCGGAAGTGGCGGCGCCGTACACACGGGCGGGTCGCGGGCCCGGTACACTTTTGGGAGGCCGAGTACGCGGCCGTTTGCGGCGGGATAACGTCGCAACGCGTAAGTGCTCCGCCGTCCATGGGGGCCGCGCGAGCGCGCGGCGGCGGTAGGCCGGTAGAGCCGGCGTGGGAGAAGTGGTAGTGAACCAGCGGATCTATGTGGGTAACCTCCCGTTCAGCGCGCGGGAGGAAGACGTGCGCGCGCTGTTTGCGCAGTACGGCGAGGTTGCGTCCGTCGCGCTGCCGACGGACCGCGAGACGGGCCGGCCGCGCGGGTTCGGCTTCGTGGAGATGTCCGTCGAGGACGCCGCGAAGGCCATCGACGCGCTGAACGGGCGCGACTTCGGCGGCCGCGCGCTGAACGTGAACGAGGCGCGCGAGCGCGCCAGCGGCGGCGGCGGGTACGGGGGCGGCGGTGGCGGTTACGGCGGCGGCGGCGGGCGCGGCGGGTCGGACTACGGCTCCCGCGACTACAACCGCTAGCGGCGCCGGCGGTGCGCCGCGCGTGCGGATTGACGCAGGGGTGCCGGTTCGCCACCCTGAGGGGGTAGGAGTCGCGTAGTACGCCTAGTTCCCCGGTACCGCCGGGGAAACGGGGGACCCAACTGAGGGGGGCGAATCTCTCGTCCGGCGCCGCCGCAGGGCAGCGCACAGCGAGTGAGCGGCAGCTTCCGCCGTAGCCCGTCAGCTAACCCCGTCGGCGTAGGAAGAACCTCGCATGCGAGGGGATTTCCTGTGGCCGTGCTCGTCGGCGACCCCGCCTCGATCGTTGTTCCGGCGCTGCGTGCGGACCGCGGGTGGCTCGATCGCCTCGGGCGGGCACTGCCGCTGGCGTCGTCCGTGTTTCTTGCCTCAGCGCTCGTGTGGGCGCCGCTGAACCGCTACACCGCGCTCGTGCTCGCGCTGTCGCTCACCGGGTTCTTCGGCTACTGGCTGTTGCGCTCCTACTCCGTCGCGATCGCGTGCATCGTCGGCCTGCGGCGCATCTCGCGCTGGCAGCGTACTGACTGGCGTGCGCGCTTCGATGCGTGGTCCGCGACGCACCCGAGCGAGCCGTGGAGCTGGCCGCGACACGTGGTGATCATCCCGAATTACCTCGAGCCAGAGGCGGAGCTGCGTCGCACGCTGGACTCGCTCGCCGCGCAGGCGAACGCCGACCAGGTGATCGTGGTGCTCGGCATGGAGGCGCGGGAGGCGGGGGTGGAGCGCAAGGCGACGCGGCTGCTGCTGGAATATCGCGAACGCTTCGCCGACCTGTTCGCGAGCTACCACCCGGCGGGCCTGCCGGGCGAAGTGGCCGGCAAGGGCTCGAACGAGGCGTGGGCGGCGCGCGAGACGTTCGAGCGGCTGCGCCTGGACGTCGGGCGGTCGCTGCGGCGCTACACGGTCACCAGCTGCGATGCGGACGCCGTGTTCCATCCGCAGCACTTCGCGGCGCTGAACTTCCTGTTCCTGACCGCGAGCGATCGCTATCGGACGTTCTGGCAGCCGGCGATCTTCAACTCGAATAACATCTGGGAGGTGCCGGCGCCGCTGCGCATCCCGGACGGGCTGTCCGGGATCAACCGGCTGGCCAACATGGTGCTGCCGCTGAGCGTGAAGTTCCCCACTTCGTGCTACTCGCTCAGCTGGGAGCTGCTGCAGGCAGTGGACTACTGGGACGAGGAGGTAATCCCGGAGGACTGGCACCTCTACCTCAAGGCGTGCTTCACGCTGGGCGACCGCGTGCACGTCGAAGCGCTGTACCTGCCGCTGGGCAACGACTGCGTGCGCATGGACGGGAAGCTGTCGACGATGCGCGCGCACTACCGCCAGGCAGTGCGCCATGCGTGGGGCGCGAGCGACATTCCGTACGCGTGGGGCGCGTGGGCGAACGGGCGGGCGCTGTCGTGGCGGCGCGGTCTGCTGCTCGCGTCGACGCTGACCAAGGTGCACGTGCTGTGGGCGGCGCAGTGGTACATCGTGACGCTGGGCGTGCTGCTGCCGGCGAAGCTCGCCGGCACGTTCGACGCGCCGATGCCGGAGTGGTGGACGCACCGTTATTACGTGCCGGGACCGGGCTGGCACCCCGAGCGCATCGTCGATCCGGGGAGCTGGCTGACGTTGGGCAGCACCGGACTCATGGAGCCGCGCATGGGACTCAACCTGTGTGGGCTGCTGATCGCCGTGTGCATCGTGCCGCTGCTCGTGCTGATCGTGCTGGAGCTGCGCATGCGCGGGCCGCGGCCGCCGTTCGTGTCGCGGTTCGCGTATGTGACGCAGCTGGCGATGTGGCCACTGATGGCGCCGATCACGTTCGTGTGGGCCAGCCTGCCTGCGTTCCACGCGCAGTGGCGCCTGGCGAGCGGCCGTGGCCTCATCTATCGCGTCGCCGAGAAGGGGAGCCGCACGTTCGCCGGGGAGCCGGTACTGCAGGCGGTGGAGCCGATCGAGGACGACGCGCTGCCTGAGCGCAAGCCCGCGCGGGCGCCCGTGCCCGCGCTCGAGCTCACCGCGATCGAGCTCGCGGCGATCGCCGCAAGCGGCTCGCTCTCCGGTAACCTGCTCATCCTCTAGGGGCCGGCCGCGATCTCGCGCCGGCGACGCAGCGGGAGCGGGCGCGTGGCGCCGAGGGGGGCAGATGCTGCGAGCAGCGGTAGCGCTCGACACGTCCGAGCATGACGCGGTGCTGATGCAGGCCGCCGCGCGGTTCGCGCGCGAGGGCGCGTTTGAGCTGGTGCTGGTGCACGTTGTTAACCCGCTCACCGACGCCGCGGGCGTGCTCGCGGAGCGTCGCGACGCGGCGGTCGCGCAGGTCATGGCGGAGCGGCAGCGTTACCTCGAGGCGCGCGCGGCCGAGGGCGGCGGTGCGGCCGACATCGCGCTGGAGCTGCTGCGGCGCGGCGAGGACCGCCCGGGCGCGATCGCGCGCGTGTGCGCCGAGCGCGGCGCCGACGTGCTGGTGGTGGGGACGAACCGCGCGTCTGGCGTGCGCGGGCTGATCCTCGGCAGCGTGACGCAGCAGCTGCTGCGCGTGAGCCCCTGCCCGGTGCTCGTGGTGCGCGTGGACTAACGCCGAGCCGCTCCGCTATGGGCTGCGCGCGAGGTCATACGTCCAGAACTTCGAGGATGAGCACATGAATACGCCGGGCGCGAGCCAGGGCCAGCCGGCATCGGAGCTCATCTCGCGACGAATCGCCGAACTCGGGGACTGGCGCGGGGACACCCTCGGCAGGATGCGCAAGCTCGTCAAGGAAGCAGACCCGGACATCGTCGAGGAGTGGAAGTGGATGGGCACGCCGACCTGGTCGCACGACGGCATCATCTGCACCGGCGAATCCTACAAGCATGTCGTGAAGCTGACCTTCGCCAAGGGCGCGTCGCTGCAGGATCCGGCCCGTCTCTTCAATTCAAGTCTCGATGGAAACACACGCCGCGCGATCGACATCCACGAAGGAGAAGCAGTTGACGAGGCCGCCTTCAAGGCGCTCGTTCGCCAGGCGGTCGCCCTCAACAGTGCTGGCAAGTCGAAACCTTCGAAGAACGCGAAGTCCTGAGGGACTCCGCCCCTGAAGACTCGGCTCTGAACAGGTCGAGGTCGTGCGCGGCGAGCCTCGCTCGGGCTAGCCGCGCACCTCGGCGGGCTCGGCCGGCGGCCGCGCGCGCACCGCGGCGCGCGAGTATACGAGCAGGCGCAGCACGTCCGCGCGTTGATGCACGGCGATCGCGATTGCGAGCACCACGTAGACGGCGGAGATGATCAGCCGGATCTGCTCGCTCGGGATCACGAACGTCACGGCGAACAGCGCGAAGAGCAGCGCGGCCTCCCACTTCGTCAGGGTCAGGCTGACGAGGATCGCCACGGCGAAGGCGGACTGCGCGGCCGTCAGCAGCACCTCCTCCACCTGGCGGCCGTCGAGCGGCAGGCCCGTGATCTCGCCCTTTGAGAGCGCGTAGGCGACTGGCAGGCCGCCGATCAGCAGCGTCCACTGGTTCACCTTCGACGAGAGCAGCGCGCCCATGCCGACGCCGGCGCGGCCGCGCCAGGCGAGGATGCCAGCGAACAGGAACTCGGGCGCCTCCGACGCGAACGGCG
This sequence comes from Thermoflexus hugenholtzii JAD2, assembly GCA_945889565.1. Lineage (GTDB taxonomy): Bacteria > Chloroflexota > Dehalococcoidia > UBA2979 > UBA2979 > SHYP01. The sequence goes on from CAMDBZ010000025.1 coordinate 7,760, forward strand.
CGAGCCACTGCACGAGCAGGAACTCGTCGATGCCGAGTTGCACCCCGCTGTGGACGAGCCCTTCCGCGAACGGCTCTGCCGACGCGAAGATCGCGAACGCGGCGAACACGAACAGCCCGAGGATGCTGCCGCGGCGCTGGATCGCGGGCAGGTCCCCGATGGTACGCGCAGGGCCGATGAGCTCGGGCTCCTCTGTCGGCGCGCGGCTTACGACCCACACGTACGCCACGAAGAGCGCAGCGAGCACGCCCGTGTCGATGAGCGTGATCGAGCCTTTGAGTGGCAGCGAAAACGAATACAGCGTCGCGACCGCGAGCGCGAGCACCTCGACGGCGTGGCCGTGCTCGAGCTCGAGCACCGGCTTGCGCACGCGCCACCAGAAGATGAAGAAGAGCAGCGGCCACGCGGCGCCGATGAGCAGGCGGTTGGCGCCGGTCATGTTCGCGACCGCGTAGGGCTCGTACTGCGGGTCCTGGCCCGCCTTCCACGCGAACGTCATGTCTACCGCGTACTCCGGCAGCACCGCGATCAGCGCGACGATGGCGATCGCGAGCCCCTGTGAGATATCGACCTCGGCGGCCTCGGCAGCCCACGCGAGCAGGAACGCCGCGGTGACGATCGCGAGCCCGTAGATCGCGGTGTCGCCGACGGTGCCGAGGTGGGTGCCGCTGAGGCGCAGCGCGATCGCGGGGAGCCCGAGTCCCGCCATGAGCGCGATCAGACCAGCGTTGCGCATCGAACCTCCGTGGGCGCGCGCTGCGTGCAGAGGAGCAGCATAGCGGGCGCACCGTCGCACGCGCACGAGCGCAAGGGTCGCACGCTACGCGCAGCAGTGTCGCGCGCGACCCTTGCAGACGCACGAAGGCCGGGCCCCGCGTCCCGGCCTTCGTGCGAACAGTCGGGTTACTGGGGGGGCAGCAGCTCCTCCAGCAGCACGCGCGGCGAGGCGGGCAGCTTACGCATGCGCGCCCCCGTCGCGTGGTAGATCGCGTTCGCGACCGCGGACAGCGGTGGGATGATCGGCACCTCGCCGACGCCGCGCACGCCGTACGGGTGGCCCGGGTTCGGCACCTCGACGAGGATGGTCTCGATCATCGGCAGGTCGAGCGTGGTGGGCATGCGGTAATCGAGCCAGCTGTTGTTGCGCATCACGCCCTGGTCGTCGAAGAAGTATTCCTCCGAGAGCGCCATGCCGATGCCTTGCGCGGCCCCGCCCTGGATCTGCCCCTCGACGTACGACGGGTGGATGGCGGTGCCCACGTCCTGGATCGCGGTGTAGCGGAGGATGGTCACCTTGCCGGTGTCCGGGTCCACTTCTACGTCGCAGATGTGGCACGCAAAGGCGGGCCCCTGCGTGCTCTTGTTGACGTCGGCGCGGCCCTGGATCTGGCCGCCGGTGTGCGGCAGCTGGGCCGCGAGCTCCTTGAACGTGAATTGTTTGCCATCGGGGCCGCGGATCACGCCATCGTCACCGTAGCTCACCGTGGAGCCGTCGACCTCCCAGATCTGCGCGGCGCGCGCTTCCATCTGGCGGCGGATGTCCATCGCCGTCTCGTAGGAGGCCCAGCCGCCGGCGAACGCGGTGCGGCTGCCGCCGGTGACGCCGGTGTAGCCGATCGACGACGTGTCGACGACCTCGGGCTTGACGTCTTCGTACGGGATGCCGAGCGGCTCGGCGAGCTGCATCGCGAGCGTGGCGCGCGTGCCGCCGATGTCGGTCGAGCCGACGACGAGGCCGACGCGCCCGTCCGCGTTGACGATCGCGTAGGCCGACGACTCCATGCCGGCGTTGAACCAGAAGCCCATGCCGACGCCGCGGCCGCGGTTCTCTCCGGACAGCTCCGACTTGTAGTGGGCGCTGTTCTTCGCGGCCTCCATCACGTCGACGTTGCCGATGCTGCCGAAGACGGCGCCGTCGGCGCGGCGGTCGCCGTCGTGCGCGGCGTTCTTCAGGCGCAGTTCCATCGGGTCGATCTCGAGCTGCTCGGCGAGCTCGTCGAGCAGCGATTCCATCGCGAACTCGCCGGCGGGCGCGCCAGGAGCGCGGTACGCGGAGACCTTCGGCTTGTTGAGCACCACGTCGTACGCGTCGGCCTGGAAGTGCTCGAGCTTGTACGGGCCGAAGATGCAGGCGGCGCCGGCGCCGGCGGGCGAGCCCGGGTAGGCGCCCGCCTCGTACGCCATGTACGCCTGCGCGGCGGTGAGCGTGCCGTCGCGCTTCGCGCCGACCTTCAGGCGGATGTACGTGCCGGAGGTGGGGCCGGTGCCCTCGAACACCTCGTCGCGGCTCATCGTCATCTTCACGGGCTTGCCGGTGCGCTGCGAGAACAGCGCGGCGAGCGGCTCCATGTAGACGGGAATCTTGCCGCCGAAGCCGCCGCCGATCTCCATCGGCACGACGGTCACGCGCGAGACGGAGAGCTTGAGGATCTTCGCGACCTGCTCGCGCACGGAGAAGGGGCCCTGCGTGCTGCACCAGATCGTGAGGTCGCCGTCCTGGTTCCAGAACGCGGTGCCGTTGTGTGGCTCGATGTAGCCCTGGTGCGTCATCGTCGTCTCGTACTCGCGCTCGAGCACGACGTCGGCGTCGGCGAAGCCCTGCTCGAGGTCGCCGCCGGCGAAGCGGAGGTGGCTCGCGACGTTGGAGATTTTGTCGCCGCGCTCGGTGCCGGGAACGAAGCGCGCGATCATCTCGACGGTGCGCATGTCCTCGTGCAGCTTCGGTGCGGAGTCGAGCATCGCCTCGCGCACGTCGAGCACGGGCGGCAGCGGCTCGTACTCCACCTCGATGAGCTGCAGCGCGTCCTCGGCGATGTGCGGGTCGGTGGCGCACACGGCGGCGACGGCGTGGCCCTTGTACAGCACCTTGTCCGAGGCGAGCACGTTGTCGAGGATCCAGCGGAGGTTCGCGGCGCTCTCGCCGAGGTCCTCGACGATGTCCTCGGCGATGGGGAAGTCGCTGTTGACGAGCACACCGCGCACGCCGGGGAGCGCGAGCGCCTTGCTGGTGTCGATGCGCTTGATGCGGGCGTGGGCGTACGGGCTGCGCTTGACGCGGCCGTACAGCATGCCGGGGAAGTGCGCGTCGACGCCGTATTCGGCGCGGCCGGTGACCTTGTCGGCGCCGTCCGGGCGGACGGGACGAGTGCCGACGACTTTGTACGGTTTCGTGGCGACCAAGGTGGGGTGCTCCGTTCGTGGCCGATGGCTCGCTGGCGTGGCGCGGCAGGCCCGCGCATCGAGTGGCATCTTACCGCGATCGCGTGACGGCGAGGTAAACACGTGGCGGCACGAGGCCGGCGCGGACAAGGGAGGCGAGCGGTGCTGGTGGCGTTCTCGGTGACACCGATCGGGACGGGATCGGATTCGGTGGGCGACGCGGTGGCGGAGGCGGTGCGCGTGGTGCGTGCCTTGGGCCTGCCGAACCGCACCGACGCGATGTTCACGACGGTCGAGGGCGAGTGGGACGAGGTGCTGGCGGTGGTGCGGGCGGCGATGCTCGCGGCGAGCCGCTTCGCGCCGCGGGTGAGCCTGGTGCTGAAGGCCGACGAGCGCGCCGGGGCCAGCGGCGCGCTCGCTGCGAAGGTGGAGGCGGTCGAGGGGCGGCTGCGCGAGCGCTAGCCGGCGAGCATGCCGCAGCGCACGAGGTGCGCGCGCAACGCGCGGTTGAACGCCTCGGGCGCCTCGAGGTTGGAGAGGTGGCCCGCGCCCTCGATCACCTCGAGCGTGGCGCCGGGCACCTGCTCGGCGATCGGGCGGGTGATCTCGGGTGGGATGAGCGTGTCGCCGGTGCTGGTCACGACGAGCGTGGGCACGCTGATGCCGGCGAGGGCGCTGC